>JBAXPT010000005.1:0-26546 GCA_037132095.1 Actinomycetes bacterium | reverse complement strand
GATGAATGGAACGCGATTCTTGAGCACTCAGACGCCTGCTACGCGCCGGTTCTTGAGATGAAAGAGGCAGCCGAGCACCCACACTTGAAAGCCCGTGGGACATATGTCGAGGAGTTCGGAGTGACTCAGCCTGCACCGGCGCCGCGCTTTAGCCGAACCCCTGGAGCGATTCAAGGCCCGCCTGCTTGGCCCGGTCAACACACCGATGCAGCGCTTAGCGACTGGGGCTTCAGAGCTGACGAACTCTCCGCACTCCGTGAATCAGGGGCTATTCGCTAGGGCTGATCTCCTCCTGGGAGCCTGCTGATAGGTCTATGACCTCACCTTGGTTCTGCCCTGAGCGTTTAGTGGAAGCTGGCCCTAAGTCTGCTGCGCGTCGAGCCAACTCGATTGCAGCCGCCTCTCGTGCGCGTGCGATTACATCGTCGCTTGATTTGTGGGGAGTTGGGGTTTGATTGCTCTGGCCTGCGTTAGCTGCTGAAGCGGCTGCTCGTGCCCTCTCTACTAGATCCTCGCGTGCTGGCGTTCCTTGAGTAACGCTGCGCACCGTTACCTCCGGAGCAGAGCCGGGTGGTTCTGCGGGTGCCGCCGGCTCGGCCGCTTTAGCGCTCGCAGCTTGCGCACGCGCTTTCGCGATCATCTCGGCGCGAGAACCGGGTGCTGCTTTGGTGGTGGATTTTGCTTTTGGTAATTTATCTGTTGAAGAACTTTTTGTCTCAGACGTAGCGCCGGGCGAAGCGCTAACTGCCACAGTTGAAGCAGCGGTAGGCACACGCGGAGCGCGTGGGCTGAGGACCCGCCCCATGGTGAGTGCGCTAATTAGAATTGTGGTGCCGATCACCGTGTAAGCAAAGACAGGTTCGTATGCATCCGTTCCGGCAGTGATGAAGTGAGCAGTTGCGAGAGCCCAGAGCGGATACGAGAGGAAATGAAGCGTGCGCCACACCTTGAGGGGCAGGTGGCGTTTGGCTAGCGATGTTCCCTGTACGGCAATTAGTACATAAAGGCTGACTATTCCCCAAGCAACGGGACCTGGCTTCCACTGCGTGTTCATCGGAATCAAAATGTCGCGAAGAGAGAACCGCGCATACCCATCAAGCATCAAACTCACGACATGCACCGCGACAAGGATGCTGGCAAGACTCGCAAAATGCTTATGTAGGTCGAGCATCCATGCTGGTTTCGGGAACTTGCCCAAGAGGCGTGTTGTCAGCGCGAGGCCCCAGATGACGGAGAGGGTCAATACCGCCCAAGCAACGATTCCAGTCGATCGTGAGATCCACCAGTAGGTCCGTGGGTCAAGCATTAATTAGGACGCCTTTGTTGTCGTTGTTACCGGAGGGGCTGTAACCGGGGGAGTGGTAACGACTGTAGGCGCTGGTGGCGATGTTGGTGCTGGCGTAGTTGGTGACGGTGCTGGGGTAGGCGTGGAAGGGGCGGATGCTGTTGTCTGGGTCCGGACGACGGGGGTGGCGCCACCTCCGACTGTGGCTGCATTAGTCGAGGGAGTCGCCGCGGGTGCCGGTGGCGCGCCTGCTGCAGGTGCACCAGCGACAGGAGGAGCAAGTGCGCTGGCATCAAGGCCAGTAGCCCCGGCTGGAGTTGTGGCGACTACGCCGGTGGGTACGGCTGCCACTGCAGTAGAACTGCCGGATGCTCCTGCCTGGCCGGCGAGCATGGCGATCAAGCCAAAGGTTGAGGCGGCGGTGATGCCGTTAACCAAGATGCGGGCTGTTGCTGCTGCGTGTGGTCTGCGTGCCATTGGGTAACTTCCTGAGAGTTTTAGGGTGAGGCAGCAGGGCGGGCGGGTGCACGATTGCTGCTCATTGGGGCACCAACATTCTCGGCGCGAGAGCGTTTAGATCTTTAGCGGGTTTGAGCCAAGACTTGGTTAAGAAGTCTGAGATGACTCAAATACTCGAGAATCTCAGCCGTCGTCGCCGGGGAGTACATCGAATAATGCCTCGAGGCTCGCATCGAGGTCTGAATCGTTGGGTGCTACGAGGGTGATATGCCCGACTTTGCGGCCTCTGCGAGGGGACTTCGCGTAGTCGTGTAGGTGTGCTCCGGTGATTGTCGCTAGGGAGTGGGGGTCGGGCAGCACGCCGATGCAGTTCACCATCGCGCTGGCGCCGGTTAGATCTGTCTCCCCGAGTGGAAGCCCGGTTACTGCCCGCACGTGGTTCTCAAACTGACTTGTTTTTGAGCCCTCGATGCTCCAGTGCCCAGAGTTATGCACGCGCGGTGCAAATTCGTTGGCGATGAGTTGATCGCCTTTAACGAATAATTCAAGGGTAAGAACTCCAACGTGCTCTAGGTCTCCGAGAAGGCTCGTAACGTACTGAATTGCAAGCGCCTCTAGCGGTGACTGCACCGCGTCTTGTAACGCCCCGCTCGATACGCGACTAAGTCGTAGAATTCCATTGCGGTGCAGGTTCTCGACGAGTGGCCAAGTTTTGATCTCGCCATCGACACCGCGAACTGCGATGATTGATACTTCTCTCTCGAATGGGATGAATCCCTCGAGAATAAGAGCCCCTGCATTCGCGAGTGTTGCTAACGCTGCCTCGCACTCAATCTCATCACGCAGCAATACTTGGCTCTTGCCGTCGTATCCACCGCGTCGCGATTTGAGAATGGCTGGAAGCCCTAGTGCGCGTAAAGCGCTTTGAAGTGAATCGAGATCTGATACCTCTGCATGAGGCGCAACTGGAATTCCAAGAGCCTGCAAGCGCTTCTTCTCTACCAGTCGATCCTGCGAAACAGAGAGTGATGCGATCCCAGGATGCACTGTATTTCCAGCGTTAATTAGCGCCTCTACCGTGGATGCCGGAACGCCCTCCCACTCGTATGTCACGACATCTGCACCTGCAGCGAAATTGATGACTGCCTCGGCATCGGCTAGAGATGCTGTAGTTACGTCACCTACGGCTCCTGCTGTGACTCCCGTGCTCGGATCTAAGAATCGCGTATCTACGCCGAGGGTTTTTGCGGCTAGCCCCAGCATCCATCCGAGCTGTCCACCACCGAGAATTGCGAGAGTTGTCATGGGTTCGCTGGGGTGGTGAGTTCGTTGTTGGCAGCGGAGTCGGTGACAGGTTCATAAGTGATGCGCTCGTCGAAGCCGCCGATAAAGACAACGGGCTTACTCAACCAGGCTCCTCGCTTCGCTCTGTAAGCAGCAACAGCCTCTGCATTTTCGTTCACCCTTACCTTGGCAGCCGTGTCAAAGGATTGGTCATACGCAGCGAGAGCGGGATCCATCTGTGCTTTGTACTCTCTTAATCGATCCGATCCTTGGTACATAGCCCTGACACGCGCAACGTTCCCCTCAATTGAGTTAGCGGCATCTGAGATTTGATTAGCGGACTCGCCATTGAGAGCGATAAGCCACGCGCCCTGCGACTTGGCGAGCGCAATTGACGGGCCGCGGTCCTGTGCGCCGGCGGTTTTGAGGGCCTCAAGAATCGCAGGGACTGTTTTGTAACGCGCCTCAAGGCTTGGGCTCAATCTCGCAAAACTTGCATCTGCCGCATTGCGCGAATCAACGAGAGCCGGGCGCTGGGTGACGACGAGGAGCCCCATGACACCCAAGAGCATGATGATGGCTAGGAGTAAGAAGAATCGGCGGGGTTTCATGGTCAGGTGTGACGGTACCTGCCGCCGGGAGATTTTCGGTGACAAGTGTCCCAATCTGGCGGTACTTTTCAAGAATGAGACGAATTCCGCTACCGGTCGCGGTTATGGCCATCGTTGTCGCAGTAGCGGCCATCTTGATACTCGGCAGGGTCACAGGTGAGCTTGCCGGAGCCGCAGCCGCCGTAAAGGTGCTTCGGGTCATCGACGGCGACACGATCATCGTTGCCTCAGGCGAGGGGAGCGAGACCGTGCGATTACTCGGTATCGATACACCGGAGACTCACCACCCAACTAAGCCTGTTGGGTGCTGGGGGCCTGAGGCCGAGGCGTTTACGAGAAAGCATCTAGAGGGGCGTTTTGTCACGCTCGAGGACGACATCGAGCGGACTGATCTTTATGGTCGCCATCTTGCATACGTTTACTTAGACGGAGAGCGCTTCAACGACCGTCTGCTAATCGAGGGTTATGCGCGCATCCTTACGATCGCTCCTAACGGGGTCTACCGCAGGGTGATGCTTGAGGAGGAGATGCAGGCACACAGAGCCAATAGAGGTCTATGGGCTAATTGCTGATCAGCGACGACGGCGTCTTGATTCTGTAGCCAAGGTGTAATAGACCTCTCCCAAGATAAGGGCGCTGCTCCGCAGTGATGGCGCCTCAACTGCGACCGCTCGGGGGGGCAAAGATGCGCAGGAATTTAGTTCTGGCGTTACTTCTTCTCGTCGCCGGCCTCAGCGCCGGTTGCAAATCAGGGGCCACCGTTATTTCAGGGGCTATGGAAGAAACCACCACAACGTCTCGGGTACTGGTAGTTAAGCCGCTTGCTGCCGAGACTCGAGCCTTGGTAGTAAGGGGCTATGTAATTGCTCCGCATGCGAGTCTCGCGGCGGCTGATCTAAGTGTTGCAAACCTCCGAGATGCGGATCTTGAGGGAGCAGATCTATCAGAGGCGATCCTCGATACTTCCTGCATGGCTGGCACAAATTTGAGGGCCGCAATTCTGACGGGAGCGCGCATGTATCGGGTGAGTTTGGTCGGCGCCGATTTGACCAATGCGTCTCTCTCCGGGGCGAATCTTGCTGGCGCAGATATGGTCGGGGCATCGCTTCGTCGGGCAGATTTGAGCGGAGCCGATCTCGATGCTGCGAATCTCATTAATGCAGATCTCCGAGGTGCAGACCTAACCGGCGCGACGCTTATTGGAATTTATTGGGACAGGACAACCAAGTGGCCGCGTGGATTCGAGCCTCCACTGTCAGCGTAAATTGCTAAGTCGGACGGCTCCCGCTCACTTGCTTCTCTGTCTAGGAGATGTTGATAGGAGTCTCGTCGTTCTGGCGAGCAATTATCTCGAGGATCATCTCTCCGTGGCGCTCGGCTTTTACGGGGCCCACTCCTGAGACTGTCAAAAGTTCTGTGATGTTCGCCGGTCGGCGAGTAGCGATCGCGGTGAGGGTCTTGTTATCGAAGACTGTGAAGGCAGGAATGCTTGCTGCTCGCGATGTTGAGAGTCTCCACGCCTTTAGGGCCTCGAATAGCGCACGGTCTTCAACCGCTAAATCTCCGAGTGCTATCGCAGATAGAGACGCTTGCGCTCGAGATGCTCCGCGTCGATTTACGTTGCCACCTGTCTCGCTGAGTTCCTCAAGGGATATACCTGTAGCAGCAGACTCGATTAGATCGAGTAGTGCGCTGCGGGTTCTAAATGATGTGCGTTCGCCAAAGTTTCGCTTATCAGCGTGTGTGCAGTGCAGCCATCTGCGTGACCTGCTCAACGCGACGTAGAGGAGGCGGCTCTCCTCTGCTAGTGCAGCAGCCTTCCCCTCGGAATGCGAGATTGGGACAAGACCCTTCTCGAGCCCTGTGACCCAGACTGTCTCCCACTCGAGCCCCTTAGCAGCGTGGAACGTGAGGAGGTCAATTGCATCGCCGCCAGATACTTCATCGTTGCGAAGCGCTGTATTTAAGAAGCCAACGAATCCGGCGACGCTCCCGACGCCACCCTCTGCTGCAAGGTACTCATGCCCAAGTGATGCGAGTGCCTCTGCATGCTCGCGTACCTCCTCGGGCGCATCGGCGGCATCGGCTTGGAGGTCTACGAGGTGATCCGCAAAGGAGAGCGAAGGCTGCGCCGCTGCACTGCTGCGAATGCCTGCGATTAGATCCTTTACCTCTGCGCGCTCTAGGAACGCTCCTGCACCACGCACTCGATACGGGACCTTGGATTTTTTACAGGCCTCCTCGAAGGCGAGCGACTGTGCGTTTGTTCGGTATAGAACAGCCATTGAGTACCACGGTCGTTCGTAGGAGTGCGCAGTAACTGCTGCGGCAATGACAGCACGTGCCTCGGCGTGCTCGTCTGCATAATCGGCAATAGTCGGGGCAGGGCCATCTTGCTTCGGCGTCTCTACCCGGAGGCGTGACCGCGATGCAGGCAATACAGATCTGCTCGTTGCAACTACCTGGGGAGTCGATCGATAGTTATATCTAAGGCGAACAGTTGTTGAGCCTGGAAACTCTGTCTCAAAATCCTCTAGGTATCTAGGCTCGGCACCTGCAAATCCGTAGATGGCCTGATCTGGATCGCCGACAACGCAGAGGTCGGGCTGGGCTCCGGACTCACCGCGGCCGGTTGATGCCTGGATCCCAAGCCATGCTCGTAGTAAGCGGAACTGTGATCGGTTGGTGTCTTGAAACTCGTCGACGAATAGATGCCTAAAACGCCACCGCTGAGCAGCAGCAAACTCGCGATCAGTCTCTATAGCGGTTGCACACGCGAGCAATAGATCATCGAAATCAACTAAGAGGCGACGATTCTTCTCTTGCTCGTATCTCTCGTAGAGCCCTGCGATGCGCTCGGCTTGGCTTACAACGCGCCCGCTCGCAGCCACCGCCTCTAGATAACGCGGCGGGGAGACAAGGCGCGCTTTGGCCCACTCGATCTCTGAGGCAACATCAATGACGCGAAGCTGCGAACTGTCGCGCTTGCCGAGCATTGGAGCGAGGATGCGCGCCTTTGATCCAAGGACTGTTGGCATTGGGGTATTGCGATCTGCGTGGTACCGGCGGAGTTGGGCAAGGGCCATTGAGTGGAATGTGCCGGCTGCGACGCTCTGTGATACTCCGAGATTTGAGAGGCGCGAGCGTAACTCGCCTGCCGCTTTCCGAGTGAAGGTAAGTGCAAGGACTCGACCGGGTGATATCGCTCCGGTAGCGCTCTGCCATGCGATGCGATGGGTAAGGACCCGAGTCTTGCCAGAGCCCGCCCCCGCATGGATAGCGAGAGGGCGCGCGTCTGATGTAACTGCTTCTCGTTGGGACGGGTCGAGCCCCTCGAGTAGTGAGTCGGCATCGTGGGGCTCGGGGGGCATAGGTCGGAGGATACCGGGGCTATGGGACAGGGGTTTGGTCATGGGGGCTTTGGTGCGTAGGATTCGCCACCGTGGCACGCAGAGGAGCATGGCAAAATTGGGGGCGTAACCAAACCTGCAACCCCATAGCAATCGAGTCTCCTAGGAGCCTTTTAGAGTTGCGTGAGTTAGTTGGCTCCGCTGACCGTGCTGGCCAGCGGGTGCGAATCGCGGCGAGCGGGCATTCATTCTCTGATATCGCATGCACGGATTCTCGAATGCTTCGGATAGAGGCGTTGGATCGAGTTATCGATCTAGATCGCGAGGCGATGACGGTCACTGTCGAGGCCGGCATCAGATTGTTTGTCCTAAACGACGAACTCGCTAAGCGCGGACTTGCTCTCTCGAATCTCGGCGACATCGATAAGCAGACCCTTGCCGGTGCGCTATCTACAGGAACCCACGGGACTAGCCACCGACTCGGCCCCATCGCCTCTGCAGTAATTTCATTAGAACTTGTTACGGCTAATGGTGATCTCGTGACGTGCTCGCCGACCGAGGAGCCGGAGTTATTTGAGTGTGCTCGAATTGGGCTAGGAGTTTTTGGGATTATTACGAAGGTGACTCTGCAGTGCGAGCCAGCATTCCGACTACATTCGCTTGAGGAGCCACACCAATTCGATGAGGCACTCGAGTCTTGGAACTCAATTACAGCGAGTAACGACCATGTCGATTCATATTGGTTCCCGCACTCTGAGGTAGTAACCATCAAGGCTGCGAACCGAACGGACCGGCCGATCTGGGTAAAGTCCCGACAGAAGCAATGGCGCGAAGAGATTTTAATCGGGAACTACATATTTGGTGGCCTCGCCGCGTACGGTCGAAAGCGCCCCTCCAAGGTTCCATCGATAGCTCGGATGGTCGCTAGCAACATGGGGCGTGTCGAGAAGGTAGATGTAAGCCATCGAGTCTTCTGCTCCGAGCGCCTTATTCGCTTCGTCGAGATGGAGTACGCGCTCCCTATCGAGAAGATGCAGGCAACGCTTCGCCGAATAAGAGAGTTGATTGAGTCCGAGAAGCTTCAGGTTGATTTCCCGGTTGAGATTCGCGCGCTCCCGGCAGACGATATTCCGCTCTCAATGGCCAACGGCCGCGAGACGGCCTTCCTTGCAGTACATGTATCGACCGGCACTCCATTTGAGAAGTATTTTCGTGGAGTAGAGGCGATCATGGATGAGGTAGAAGGGCGCCCTCATTGGGGGAAGATGCACTTTCAAACTGCCGCAAAACTCGCACCTCGATACTCCGAGTGGAGCAAGTTCCAAAAAGTGCGAGAAGCCTGGGACCCTAAGGGGCGCTTCGCAAATGCATACACAGATCGAGTTCTCGGACGTAGTTATTAAAACGCTCTTATTAAAACGCTCTGTCTAAAAATTCCCCGCTTGTACTTGCGGGTCAACAAAAGGAGTGATGCCCATGCCGTACCCAGCGCACTTGATTCACGATGACGAGACTGTTGCTCTAGATCTAAATCCACATTGGTGGTATTTCATTGAGCACATAGCGGTGGCTACAGGGCTAGTTGCTCTCTTGGTCTTAGTCTCGTGGCTCAACTCCCACGGAAGAATTCTTCACGCTCTGGGTACTGGCATTAGTTGGGTTGTCCCGTGGATGATGTTCGCATGGGCGATATGGATTGGCATTCGTTTTCTAAAGTGGAGGAATACTTTCTTCGTAGTCACTGATAGGCGGGTTATTTTTCGCAGCGGATTTATCTCGAAGAAGGGTGTCGAGATTCCCCTCGACCGTATTACGAACATTGACTTCTCCCAGGGGCCGATCGAACGTGTTATTGGGGCAGGTGATTTAGACATTCAGTCTGCCGGACGAGATGGCTCATCCCACTTTGAGGATGTTCGCCACCCCGATGCTGTTCAGCAAGAGATATATCTTCAGATGGAGAGCAGAGAGCAGAATCGCTCTCGCAGAGACGCAGGCGACATCGCGAGTGCAATCAACGCGAATGCTGCGCAGGGTGCTCCGAGTGCACCTGCAGTGCCTGCCCCTGATGCTGCGGAGCAACTCCGCAAACTCGCTGATCTGCGTGATGAAGGCGTAATCACCTCTGAGGAGTTTGAGTCCAAGAAGGCTGAGATACTCGGGCGAATGTAACAATAGAGGCGACGGTAGCCATAGAGGCGACCGGCACCTTGGTCACTCCGAATTGATTCGGTGGTTTGCCCAATCAAATATAAGGCTTACATCCTCGCCGTTTCGCTCTGCACTCCAGATGTGGGGAAGGCCGCTAGGAATATCGAAGGCGTGCTCCACCTCTGGGTTGTCTGGGTGCGAAAATATGTCGGATGGTCTAAGTCCATCTCCCCAGCAGCGTTGCAGAAAATTCGGGTCGGAGAGAATGGCGATCTCGTCTTTAGAGAGTTGCGCAAGATCATCAGCGAGGAAGCAAGGGCCACCGCAGAGTGCTGCAACAGCGGCTAAGACCCGAGCTTCGTCTGGCGAATAGCCCGCAGCATCGGTACCGTCTGAGCCCCACGCCATGACTATGTCTGGGTCGCAGTCGAACCACCGCCGCTGAAGTGCCCAGCGGGCTGCAATATTTCGTGCCTGCGAAACAACTCCGCGATAGCCGGTCCAGTCGCTTGCAGGGTGCCCGAACTCCATATGGACGACCGGCATCGCAGTGTCGTGCCCGATGCGGTTTCCATGGCAGAGACCAACCGCGGGGAGCATGGGCATGCCGCAGCCGAGCACATAGCGGTCATCTCCGAAGCCATCAATAAAGGCTCTGAGACCAAGCCGTAGCGCCTCGGTTCCCGTGATTTGTGGGTTGTGGCGTTTGGCGCTTTGAGCAGCAAAATAAAGGAAATCAAGCTTCACCATGTCGAAGCCCCATGCGCGAACCTGTTCTCCGAGGCCTCGCAGAAAACTCAATACCTCGGGGTTGCTCGCATCTAGTGACCACCTGTTATGTCGGGGCTCAAGCAAGGGTTCGCTAGTAGACGGATCCATCAAGCACCAATCTGGATGATCTGTGCCGAGCCCAGGCCCATCCGGGACAACCATGAATGGTGCTAACCAGAGACCGGCGCGACACCCGATGGCATCAAGCGATTTGACCATATCCCCCATGTCGTCTGGCCAGTGCTTATTAGCCCACCATGCTCCATATGACTTCTGCCAGCCATCATCGATCTGAACAAGATCAAAGCGCGGATCAGGGATGTGCTCACGCATAAGGCGCGCATTGCTGAGAACGTTCTCAGGCTTTACGTTGAGCCCGAAGTGATACCAAGACTCCCAACCCAGAATCGCATCACCGCTCCACCTGCGCGCATTCATCGCCTCGCCGGTCGCAGACGCATCGGCCTCCACTAGCGATAATGGGTCGGAGCCAAAACTGAAAGCGAATACTTCGCTAGTTACAGTTGTTTCAGCATCGATTCGTAGTCCGAGGTCTGTAGTGGCTCCAGCCGTAAAGCCCCAAGTATCTGGAATCGCACTTAGAACAGGGGCGCCTGCAGACTCGATTGTGATTTCTCCATCATTCCAATTGATAGCGGTTACAAAGCGATTAGCAGTACGCGCTGAAGCAGTAATGGTGGCGAGTGATCCGACGAATGCGCTGCGCCACCATGAGCGCCCTGGTGCATTTGCTCTGCGCACGCCAGCCCACGACCATGAGTCGTAGCCCTCTACTAAACGCGTCGCGAATTTACCTGTCGCCGCTCCCGTAATTGTAAAACGATCAAGAACCGTCTCAACTAGAGGGGATACGGAGACCGACATGCTGCAGGCACCTGGCTGCTCTTCGTCTATTGCGATCTCAATTACGGGAGTGCCGTTCTCTCCGCCGCATCGTGCGGTATTTCCGTCAATCAGCCAATCGCCGATGGGGGACAACTCCGAGCCTCCGATCGATGCAGTCGCCCGCATTTGCTTAAGGCTGTAATCGGTCTCGCCGAATTGGAGGCTAAACGTTGAGTCTGCGTAGAGCGAGAGAGTGATCTCTCCATTAGAGATGGTTTGAACGGAGTCGCTCGGCATCACAACTGCACTTGGTGTGCACCACGGCTGGCGTGCACGATAAAAGACTGAGGAGTGCGAGTAGTTACCTGCGCATACTCCTTAGTCGCTGCATCTGCAATGGCGTTCATTTCATCTGCTCGCGCAAGTGCTACAACGCATCCACCGAACCCGGCACCCGTGAGACGAGCACCAATTGCTCCATGTTTCACTAGGAGTTCGACGAGAGTATCGATATCAGGGAGTGAGACATCAAAGTCGTCCCGCAGGCTCGCATGACCATCGCTGAGTATTGCGCCAAGACGCTCTTGATGATTTCTCTGAAGCGCATCAATAAATGCATCAACCCTTGCAATCTCGGATACAACATGCCTGGCATAGGGATTATCTTCAACCTCATCAGCGCGCGCGTCGCGAAGTGATTTATACCCAAGTCGGGCTGAGACCTCCTCGCAGGCTGCTCTTCTCTCGGCATAAGCACTCGACTCAAGGGTGCGCGAGATTCCCGAGTGGACAACCATGACTGCAAGAGAGTCTGGAATTACAATCGGGGTTACCGATAGGTCTCTGCAGTCAATGCGCAGAGCATGGCCCTCCACTCCGAGAGTCGATGCAAGCTGGTCCATATTGCCGACCGGTACTCCCACGGCCTCGATCTCCGCTGCCTGCGCAGCGAGCGCTAGTTCACGCGGATCTGGTTCAATCCCACTTGCATTGCAGAGCGAGAGGATTAAAGCGACGGTAACCGCTGCACTTGAGGAGAGCCCGGCCCCAATCGGGAGGGTTGAGGTAAGTGCCAGATCGAGCCCTGGGACATCGGCCCCTAAACGGATCGCTGCTCGCACGGAGGCTGAGAGGAAAGATCCCCACGCTGCTCCCTCATTCTCGGCGCCATCGCGGTCGGTCGTAACGCGCTGAGATGCATTCTCGAGATCTAGGGAGACTGCGTTGACTCTGTCATCGTCTCGCCTAACGCACCCAACGAGAACCTCGCGATCTATCGCCATCGGCAGGACGATCCCATCGTTGTAATCGACGTGCTCTCCAATGAGGTTGACTCGCCCGGGTGCAGATACGACGAGAACTTCTCTCTTGATACGCGATGTAGTCGCATCATCAACGCTGAGGCTCTCAATAATCTGAGCGATCCGAAGCTCTGTTGTCGTCTTATCCACGGAGTAGATCCTACGGTGGTGGCTACTCGGCGGCGAGAGCGTCGCGAAGATGTTTCGCAGCCGTCTCGGGAAGTAGAGGGTTGGAGAGCACGCGGCTCCCGACCTCGGCCGCAGCTACGTAGCGCTGGACATTTGCTGATCTAAGTGCGGGGGCGAAGTGAAGATGCAGGTGCGCGCCGGGGCTAGGAGTCGCTGGTGATGTTTCTTGGTGGATCCACATCATGTAGGGCATTGGAGCAGCGAATAAACGGTCGTAACACGCCACAATGGTATTGAGAGCCTCTGCGAGTGCGTCGCGCGAGTCGCTCGCTAGAAGATCTAGTGAACCAATATGTTCGTTAGGGGCCAAGAGAATTTCGTACGGATATCCAGCAGCGTATGGGACGCTGGCGCTCCATCCGTTTGAGTCATAAACGACTCGCTCTCGGTCTGCATCTGTTTTGCCCCCGCTGTCCTTACAGATAGAGCAACCGTGTGACTCGAGTACGTCAGCCTCTATTTTTTGTAGTGGCGTAACGAAGCCAAATGCGTAGATCTGGCCATGCGGGTGGGGGATGGTGGCGCCTACCTCGCCTCCGCGATTCTCAAAAATCAGTACCGAAGAAATTTCGGGGGTGTTGAGTAATGCCGCTGTTCGTTGCGCCCATAGGTCAACTACACGTCTACATCCGTCGACTCCGATTGTTGCAAGGGATCCAGAGTGCTCGGGTGAGTACAGGACTACCTCTGCTGCGCCAATCGCTGGTGCGCTGGCCCCGCCAGCCGCAGCAATAGCATCGAAATCTGTAGGTTCACCAGAGACAAGTGCCGGCCACCTGTTTGTAAATGCATAAGCGTCGTACTCGTGTGGAGTCTCTAAACCCCCAGGGCAGAATGGGCAGTCTTCTGTAGGGAGATTGGGGCGATCCTGACGATTCCCAACGATGAGAACCCACTCGCGCGTAAGGGGATCAAGCCGGAACTCGTGCTCAGTTGTTGGGGGTTGGTTTAGGGCTTCGTCCACAGTATCCAGACTATTTACTTATCGGGGTCTCTACATTCTTGCGGGTACTCATTGAAACGCCGCTCATTGAAACGCCGGTAGAACCTCTGTAGCGAACCAGTCAATCGCTTCGGTATCAAATGGTGCCCTTATCGCTAAGTTGATCTGCTGAGCGCCGGAGTCAATGTACGCGCCTACTTGATCGAACATCTGGCTGGCGCTGCCCATAAGCACCCCTGGCCTTACTCCCTCGCTCATCTTGTCGAACTGAGTAAGAAGAGACTCCTCATTTAACGCTATGCCGACATTTACGCTTCGAAATACCTCGGATGGGTCTCGACCCAACCGTTCGCAATGCGCGTCCAGAACTGAGTTTTTATGTGCGAACGCCTCTGGCGAGATGAATGGAACATTCCAGCCGTCAGCGCGCTGCGCAGCGATGCGCAGCGTTACTTTCTCGCCTGACCCGCCTACCCAGATCGGTAAGCGACTCTGCAGCGGCTTGGGTTCACACTGCGCGCGATCAAGGCTGAAGAACTCTCCTGCGAAATTAGACTCTTGCTCTGTGAGGAGGAGACGAATACATGTGAGGGACTCCTCCATCATGCGCAGGCGCTCCCCGACGCTGCCGAACGCAATTCCATAGGCTCGATACTCACGACCTAACCATCCGCCTCCTAACCCAAGCGTGACTCTTCCATTCGAGAGTTGATCGAGCGTCGCCATTGCATTGGCTAAGACCGCAGGGTGGCGGTACCCGGCAGAGTAGACAAGGCTTCCGCAGCGCACGCGAGATGTAGCGGCGCAGAGGGCAGCGTGACTTACCACTGACTCCAGTGAGTGAGGATTACCCGATCCATCTGCAGCGTAGAAGTGGTCCCAGATTGAGATCCAATCAAATCCGCTTGCCTCGATTGCGCGCCAGAGGTCAGTGAGTTCGGGAATGCTTGTGTTCTGAAGGCCCGTATGGACTCCGAAGATCATGCTCCGAACCATAACTGAAGGGCCGTGCCGGTAAGGTGCGCAGATGCTCTCGATTGATGTCTGGCCAGATATGAACGATCCGGTGCTTGTGGTTGCTCTCACGGGTTGGATCGATGCCGGTCTAGCGGGCGCTAGTGCGGCTGATGCGATTATCCGCTCGATGGCCGCCGCGCGCGAGTTCGGAACGTATGACCTAGGCGATAGCGCAGACCTGAGGACCACTAGACCTCTTGCACTCCTTGATGGCGGGGTCACTAGGCGAATCGAATGGCCTCACCTGACTTTTACCGGTGGGCGTGTCGGTCGCGACGTCGTTGTTCTCACCGGGCCGGAGCCGTGCCTGGAGTGGCAGCGCCTCACCGAAGAGATTGTGACTGCCGCTGAGCGACTTGGAGTGAAGATGGCCGTCATGCTCGGAGGGATGCCATCCCCGGTCTCTCATCGTCGGCCAGTCCCTGTTCTTGCATCTGCAACTAGTCGCGCGCTCGCTCAAGAGGTAGGTGCGCTGCGGGGCGACTATCACGGACCAACGGGGCTCCAGAGTGTTCTGCAGGTAGCGCTTGGAGATGTTGGTATTGATGCAGTGGGTCTCTGGGCTCAGGTTCCTCACTACATCTCGGGTACACCGTCCCCGCCTGCAGTACGAGCGCTACTCGAACGGCTGCGTGATATTGCTCTTATTTCAGTAGATCTGCGTGACCTCGATCGACAGGCGCTGCTTTATGCCGCCCAAGTAGAGGAAGGCTTGAGCGATCGCCCAGATGTTGCAGGGCTCGTAGAGGCGCTCGAGTCGGTAGATGAGGGAGAGATCTCTGGCGACGACATTGCACGCGAGATTGAGCAATTTCTTCGCAGTGACGGCGCTGATCCTGAGGCTGATTAAATACTCGCCTAAATAAATGGCGAATCGAAGACCTCAATGTACGGCGAAAACGACTCAACAATTACCAAGGAGAACCCCATGAGTGTTGCCAAAATAAACGCCATCACAGTGCCTGCAGAACGTGTCGAAGAGTTTGTTGCGCGGTTCGCCGCTCGCTCTGGCTCAGTTACATCATCGCCTGGGTTTGAGGCATTTGAGTTACTTGCGCCTAACGATGATCGCGGCGTGTTTCTCGTCTACACGCGCTGGGCCTCCGAGGATGATTTTCAGGCATGGGTGCAGAGCCCGGCATTCGCCCATGGGCACAGAGGTCAGAGCACCGATGGCCCTGTCTCGACTCACTCTGAACTCTGGTCATTTGAGGTCGCTATCACTGAGGCTCCGGCAGAAGCCTGAGAGCGAAGTCAGGGCACGTAGTCATATTTAGTGATGAATCTCTTTAGCAAGACTCTTCCTCGCTCGGGCTGACGCTGAGCCCGCTCGGGCGTTAGGCTCGCCCACCGTGACTTCTGTAGACCCAATCATCAGCCAGCTCTTCGGCCCCGAGGGACCGTTCGAGATCGTCATCGAGCCTGTTCTCGGCATAGACCTTCAGGTCTACAAAAAGAGGATGAGTTCACTTCGCGAAGTAATCGAATCGGGAGCGGTGCGCCCTGATACTGATTTCTTGGTTCAGGGTGATCGGCGCCTGAATTATTCAGAGCACGATCTTTGGGTGAGGGCGGCCTCCGCAGCTTTAGCCAATATTGGAGTAGAGGCGGGCGATCGTGTTGCGATTGTCTCGGCCAACTCAATCGAGTGGGTTGCGTTTTTCTGGGCCTGTGTTGGTAGTGGAGTGGTAACGGTTCCCCTGAATGCATGGTGGAAGACCGAGGAGCTTGAGTTTGCTTTAGATGACTCAGGCACGAAGGTGATGCTCTGCGACCTAAAAAGGTGGGAATTAGTTCGCGAACTTCTGCCGACCCTCACAGCGCTAACACATGTTTTCGTGATTGGATTAACAGAGCCCGACGGGATTGCACGCCCAGCCTCGGACTTATTTGCTGACTCAAGCGCACCAGCTTTCTCGGGGCCGCCACCGGATGAGGATGACCTTGCGGCGATTCTCTACACCTCTGGCACCACTGGAAAACCTAAAGGCGCAACCGTTACGCATCGACAGGTCATTGGAAACCTCCAGAACATCATGTGCGCGAGCGTTGTGTCAATGATGAGGGCGGGCGAGGCAGGGGCACCGAGTCAGTATCAAGCGGGCAGTCTCTTAGTAGTGCCTCTCTTTCACGTTACAGGTTGTCTTGCAACCATGGTTACGTCATATGCCACCGGCGGAAAACTTGTGCTGATGCCCCCAGGCCGTTTCGATGCCGATCATGCAATGGCCACTATTGAGGCAGAACGGGTCTCGTCCATTGGTGGTGTCCCCACGATTATGTGGCGCATTGTCGACTCAGAGAACTTCTCAAAGTACGACCTCTCTTCAGTCACTCGAATCTCCTACGGAGGCGCTCCAGCAGCCCCGGAGTTAGTCACTCGGATCAATGAGTGCTTCCCACAGGCCAAGTCAGCCTTAACGACTGCGTATGGGCTAACTGAGACAGCCTCGGTCGCTACTGCAAATGCCGGTGCCGACTACTTAAATCATCCAGATTCCTGCGGTCGCCCGGTCCCCACTGTCGAGATGCGCGTCGTTGCAGATGATGGGAAAGACGCACCATTAGACGGCAAGGGCGAGGTATGGCTGCGAGGGCCCACCATCATGCTGCGCGGTTATTGGAATCGACCGGATGCAAACGCCGAGGCGCTTACCGCTGACGGATGGTTCAAGACCGGCGATATCGGACGAATCGATGCAGAGGGGTTCTTGTACCTAATCGATCGCGCCAAGGACATGATTATTCGCGCTGGGGAGAACATCTACTGCGTCGAGGTAGAGAACATTCTCTTCGAGCACCCCGATGTTCTTGACGCTGCGATTGTCGGTGTTCCTCATAAGCAGATGGGCGAAGAGGTAAAGGCTGTCGTTCAGCGACGCCCTGGTTCTGATGTGACGGTCGAGGAGATTAGAGATTTCTGCCGCCTGCACCTCGCCGACTTCAAGGTGCCTGAGTACGTCGACATCATTGACGACCCGTTGCCTCGCAACCCTGCTGGGAAGGTCTTGAAGAACATTCTGCGCGGCGGTGCTTCAGCTTTTGCTCCGTCTGAGTCCGACGACTCAGCTCTGTAAGGGGGAGTTCCGGATCGAGGCGCTCAAGACATTCCATGGTTACTGGGGATATATCTCGATTGTTGCCAACGCCATAGCGGGGATTGCTGCACTTATCGCTTGGCGTATTGAGAAATTGCGTGGGCGTTATGTCTGGGCCCTAACTATTGCGGCTGAGGTTGCGATATTGATCCAGGTTCTTCTCGGCGTCATTCTTGTCGCGAGCAACAAGTATGAAGCCCCAAGATTCCATATGTTTTATGGCTTTGTGATCTTCATAACCGTTGGGCTTCTATTCCAATATCGTGCATCAATGCGCGGAAGGCTAGAGATGCTCTATGGATTTGGGGGGCTCTTTGTTATGGGTCTTGGAATTAGGGCAGTGCTGCAGGTTATGAATTGAGCCGCCTGCGAGTGATGTTGATTTTTGGTGGCCGATCCGCTGAGCATGATGTCTCGCGAGTCACTGCTGTCTCGGTTGCGCGAGCCCTAGACCCTGATCGCTACGAGGTCATACCTGTTGCGATTACTCAAGACGGGCGTTGGCTCGATGCGCTAGAAGCCCGAGCGCTTATCGGCACCGAGGTCGAACTGCCTCAGGGCCTTCCTGTCTCGGGGGAGGCGCTTACAACTATCGGAGCCGCTATCGCCGAGTCTGGCGAGCTCTCTGCAGCTGCCTTTGGTGTTGATGTGGTATTTCCACTTGTTCATGGCCCGTTTGGTGAAGACGGCACGCTTCAGGGCCTGCTTGAGTTAGCTGACATCCCTTATGTGGGCTCAGGTGTTCTTGGTTCTGCTGTTGGTATGGACAAAGTCATGATGAAGCGTGCTCTAGTTGCATGCGGAGTAGATGTTGCAGATTGGCTTGAGTTTCGCGATGGTGACGATATAGGGATCTTCTGCGAATCAGTCGAGGCCGAGCTTGGATTCCCGTGCTTTGTAAAGCCGGCGAATATGGGCTCCTCTGTCGGGGTATCAAAGGCGAAGAACGATGCCGAACTAAGAGACGCCATCAATCTCGCTACCCGTTATGACGAATGGGTCCTTGTCGAAGAGGCAATCATCGGTCGAGAGATTGAGGTAGCTGTATTAGGCGACCTTGATCCGCAGGCATCGCGGCCAGGTGAAGTGGTACCAGGTGCAGAGTTCTATACATATGCCGATAAGTACGAAGATGGTTCTGCCCAACTCATTGCCCCGGCTGAGCTCACGACCCTCGAAGAGGTAGAGGTACGTGCACTAGCGCTTGAAGCATTTGCTGCTTGTCGTTTGGCGGGGATGGCGCGTGTTGATTTTTTTCTATCGACCGAGGGGCGAGGGTTCCTTGTCAACGAGGTAAACACAATCCCCGGGTTCACACCGATATCGATGTACCCGCGCCTATGGGGCATAAGCGGCGTTGATTACCCGGCGTTACTTGATCAACTAATTGAGACAGCGATTGCTCGCCATGCTCGCCGAGCCACTCGAGCGGGGCGAGCTAGGGATTAACCGAGTCGAGACTCGAGAGCGGCAAGTTCGCTACGAAGTGCCTCTGGCATGCGCTCGCCGATGCTGTCAAAGTGCTCGCGAATAAACCCGAGTTCCTGTCGCCAATCGCCGGCGTCTACAGCGACTGCAGCCTCAATGGTGCCGGGCTTTAGGTTTAGCCCTTCAAGGTCTAGGTCTGATCCAGAAGGCACGGTTCCAATAGGGGTTTCAGTCCCGCTTCCTGCTCCTTCGCAGCGCTCGAATACCCACTTGAGGACTCTCGAGTTCTCGCCATAGCCGGGCCAGATGAATTTTCCGTCCTCGCCTTTGCGGAACCAGTTGACTCCGAAGATGCGTGGGAGCTTGGATCGATCTGTGCGCTCAGGCATGCTCAGCCAATGTGCGAAGTAGTCGCCCATGTTGTAGCCACAGAATGGAAGCATCGCCATTGGGTCGCGACGAAGGTCGCCGAGCCCACCGAATGCGGCAGCGGTCTTCTCGGAGCCCATTGTCGCTCCAACGAATACTCCGTGCTCCCAATCGCGGGACTCGAATACCAACGGAACAGTCGATGCGCGTCGGCCACCGAAGAGGATCGCGTCGATCGGCACGCCGGCTGGGTCTTGCCACTCGTCTGCAATTACTGGGCACTGAGAAGCAGGGACGCAGAAGCGCGAGTTTGGATGTGCTGCATCGGTGCCTGACTCTGGGGTCCAGTCGTTGCGCTTCCAGTCGATGAGGTGAGCAGGTGCCTCATCAGTCATTCCTTCCCACCAAACATCGCCATCATCGGTGAGGGCAACGTTTGTAAAGACAGTATTGGCACCGAGGGTATACATGGCGTTGGGGTTGGTCTCCATGTTTGTCCCAGGCGCGACGCCAAAGAAACCAAACTCGGGGTTGATAGCGCGCAGGCGACCATCTGGACCGAACTTCATCCATGCGATGTCGTCGCCGATTGTCTCTGCTTTCCATCCCGCTATAGAGGGGATGAGCATCGCGAGGTTCGTCTTGCCACAGGCCGATGGAAATGCCGCTGCAATGAATCGGGCATCTCCCGCGGGGTTCGTGAGTTTGAGGATAAGCATGTGCTCCGCAAGCCAGCCTTCATCGCGCGCAATGACTGATGCGATCCGAAGAGCAAAGCACTTCTTGCCGAGTAGAGCGTTACCGCCGTACCCTGAGCCATAAGACCAGATCTCGCGGGTCTCAGGGAAGTGGACAATCCACTTATCGTCTGCGTTGCATGGCCACGCCGAGTCTTCTTCCCCCTCAGCGAGTGGAGCACCGAGTGAGTGCATGCACGGCACGAATGCTCCGTCGCTCCCCAATACATCAAGAGCCGCGTTACCTGCGCGAGTCATGACGCGCATGCTCAATGCAACATAAGGAGAGTCCGTAATCTCGACGCCAATGTATGAGAGGGGAGATCCGAGTGGCCCCATGCTGAAAGGAACTACGTACATCGTGCGCCCGCGCATTGAGCCGCGAAAGAGGCCATCGAGGCGAGGGCGCATCTCAGCGGGGTCCTGCCAGTTGTTGTTCGTACCTGCATCGATCTCACGCTCTGAGCAGATGAAGGTACGGTCCTCAACGCGCGCAACGTCGGATGGGTCTGTAGCTGCCCAGTAGGAGTTAGGGCGCTTGGCATCGTCAAGAGGAACAAAGGTTCCGGCATCAACTAATTGTTTGGCGAGGATCTCAGCCTCGGCATCGGTTCCCTCGAACCAGTGAATTGATGCTGGCTCACATAACGCTGCCATCTCCTCTACCCATGCGAGTAGGCGAGCATTTTTTGTGGGGGCTGTCGTGGCAATGGACACGGGTGCTGCTCCTAGCGAGATGGGTAAGCCCTTTTGGTCTGGGCGTCTGTCAGTAGTGACTAATAGTAGGCCCGAGGCTCTAATCCCTACCAACCGCGCGCTCGGCGCGCGTCCATAAGGCTCGGAATCTGATGCATGGTTTACTCAAGTCGCTAGCCGAGGCTTAGCGGAGCCAAGGGGCGTTAGATTTGGACCTGGTCTGGGAGTCCGAGGTCTTTCTCAGCGCCACTGCGCACACGGGAGGCCCGCCCCTCAGAGTCAAGGTCAAAATTGACGCGTTGTCCTTGGCGCAGTGAGGTGAAGAGGGATCCCTTTAAGGCGTCGGGAGCGAGGACAATGTCCAAGCGATCTGTATCGCGCACAACTACACCCTCGCCACTATCCGGATCGAAGGAGCGAACTACACCCTGCACGGGGTTAGCGCTTCTGTACCTTGCCGGCCTTTAGGCAGGCTGTGCAGACATTGACGCGCTTGGGGGTGCCGTTTACGATCGCGCGTACCTTCTGGATGTTGGGATTCCAACGGCGCGGCGTGCGGCGGTGCGAGTGGCTGAGGCGCATACCGAAGATTGGCTTCTTTGCGCAGATGTCGCATACGGATGACATTTATAAACCTCAAGATCGTTCTTAGGACGGGTCGGAGAGTAGCAGGGCGATGGGGTCTAGGTCGGTCTCGGGGCTTGGAGGTGGGTAATCGCACTGCAAATATTGACAGCAGGGCGATGGGGTCTAGGTCGGTCTCGGGGCTTGGAGGTGGGTAATTCAGGTTTCTTTGGGCTCGCTTGGCTCTCTTGGGTAACCACCACGGCGGTACTATCGGCGAGTGCCCTCCCTTGAAACCCTCTCCGCTGCAGACCTACGCCAAGTCCTAATTCGATTTAGGGATGCCCTGCGGAGTCATCAGGAAGAATTAAACCGCCTCAACGTCTACCCGGTGCCGGATGGTGACACGGGTACGAATATGACTCTCACCCTCGAGACGGTAGCGAGTGAACTCCGAACTGCTGAGACAATGGATGAGGTCTGCGAGGCAATCGCACATGGATCACTCATGGGGGCGAGAGGCAACTCTGGAGTAATTACTTCTCAGATTCTGCGTGGCCTGGCAGAGACTTTCCGCCCCGCCGACTCCATTGGTCCAGTGGAGTTAGTCGCCGCTCTGCGCCGCTCTGCCGATGCTGCTTATCAGGCAGTTATGCGACCGGTTGAGGGGACCATCCTCACCGTTGCAAGAGAGACAGCGGAGGCCGCTGAGAATGTAACGCCCTCGAGTCTTGAGGCGGTCCTGTTAGCTGCATCCGCGGGTGCAGAGGAATCAGTTCTACATACTCCAGAGCTTCTACCTGCGCTTCGTGATGCGGGTGTTGTAGATGCCGGAGGGCGTGGCTTCACGCTCTTGATAGATGCATTCTTAGAGGTTGTATCGGGTCGTCCGATTCCCGAGTCTGTACTCGGCGATGCCCCAAATATTGTTCGAGCGCACCTCGCTGGCGAAGACATTGCTTCACTGCGCTACGAGGTCATGTTTTTACTTGAGGCGCCAGAGTCCACGATTGACGCGTTTAAAGCAGCGTGGATGGCCCTCGGCGACTCAATCGTTGTTGTTGGTAGCGACGGCCTCTGGAACTGCCATGTTCATACTGACGACATTGGTGGATCAATCGAGGCTGGTATCGATGCCGGTCGCCCCCGCAGTATTCGAGTTACCGACCTAATCGAGCAGGTTGAGGAGGAGCAGTGGGTACGCGATCACGACTCTGATGACCACAGCCACTCCGATGAGGAGCAGGTTGTAACCGCTGTTGTATCGGTGGGCGTTGGTGAGGGTGTCAAGCGCTTGCTGCGGAGTCTTGGAGTACATGAGATCGTTGCGGGCGGTCAGTCAATGAACCCCTCGACTGCGCAGATTCTTGAGGCTGTAGAGCGGTGCCCAGCAGATTCTGTGATTGTGCTGCCCAATAACAAGAACATCATCCCAGTAGCGCAGCAGGTAAATGCTCTCTCAACTAAGCGAGTAGAGGTGCTCTCTACCGTCTCAGTACTAGAGGCTTTGTCTGCATTGTTTACATACGATCCAGACTCTGACTGCGAGGTCAACCTTGCTGCTATGGATGCTGCGGCAAAAGGGGTCAGAGCGGGAGAGGTAACGCAGGCGGTGCGTGATAGTTCCGCAGAGTGCGGCCCAATAAAAGAGGGCGATTGGTTAGCAATTGGCCCGAACGGCATCGGCGCTACTGCAACTTCAGCAGCAGGAGCGGCGTTTGCGCTTGTGGATTCACTTGTAGATGAAGACAGCGAGATCGTGACAGTGCTCGTTGGTACAGACGCTAGGCCTGCCGAGGTGGAGCGAGTGCGCGAGCACATGAGAGCGAGACACCCACACGTTGAGGTCGAAGTACATGAAGGCGGCCAGCCTCTATACCCCTACCTCATTGGGGTGGAGTAGCCGCTCCCTCCTAGAGAGTGAGAGCGCAACGCCGACAAATCTGTGGACGAGCACCCGCGCACCTTCCGTGAACTTGAGAGGACAACTCTTGGAGACATAGGCGTATCGGCGCGACACATTGAACGTTTCGAGGTCATGGGGATTCGCTCAGTTTTAGATTTGCTGCGCCTCTATCCACGCCGCCTACATGATCGATCGAACATCACGCCGCTCACCGATATAGAGGTAGGTCTCGAGGCGACGGTTTTCGGCTCTGTTGAGAAATGTGAATTGAAGTCCGGACGCAATAATAAGAAGCGCGTAGAGGTAATCCTGCGGAACGGCGATGCCCGCCTTCGTGTCACCTTCTTTAATCAGGTTTGGCGCCAGAAAGAGTTGGCTCCGGATACTGAGGTCGCGATGTTCGGAAAGGTTGATTCGTTCAACGGCAGCCTCCAGATGGTGAACCCTATTGTCGATGTTCTCGGTAAGGCAGGCGAGGGGAAGACCGGCCGCATCATCGCTGTTTATCCACAGTCAGCTAAGGCCGGGCTCCATTCATGGGATATAGCGCCTGCTGTTGCTAAGGCTCTTGAATGGGTAGGGGAGTTCTACGAACCTCTCGATGAGGCGCTTCGCTCTCCGCTGAAGTTGAGCAAGATTGATCGCACCAAGGCCTTCAACGATATTCATAGCGTTCCAAGTATTGAGGATCACCGGCAGGCCGAGCGACGACTCAGGTTTGATGAGTTTCTTGTTGCCCAGATTGGCTTAGTAGCTCGTAAGCGCGCACTCCAAGCCTCAGACTCAGGGATCACGCACCAAGTAGGTGGCCCGCTTGTAGAGAAGTTCATATCGAACCTGTCTTTTGAGATGACTGACGACCAGCGCATTGCAATATCTGAGATAGACCAAGACCTTGCGACCGCAGCGCCGATGCATCGACTTCTGCAGGGAGATGTGGGTTCTGGAAAGACAGTGGTTGCCTTGGCCGCGATGCTTACAGCGGTAGAGGGTGGCTATCAAGGCGCGATGATGGCGCCTACCGAAGTACTCGCAGAGCAGTTATTCGTAGTGGCAAGCCGCACAATCGGAGTGCTCAAGGTTCCGTCCCCCGATGGAGTGCTGCTCTCAGAGCAAGAGGTCGGCGTTCGTTTATTGACGAACCGGACCAAGGCGAGCGAGAGAGTAGCGATAGCGGATGGGCTTCGCAATGGGACTATCCATATTGTGATCGGCACGCACGCTCTTCTATACGGTGAGTCTCCATTTACGAATCTTGGTGTGATCGTTATTGACGAGCATCACCGATTTGGTGTTGAGCAGCGTGATGTTTTGAAGCAGCGAGCCGGTGAAGGCAGAGTCCCAGATGTTTTAGTGATGACCGCGACACCAATCCCTCGTACCGCAGCGCTGCTCATCTATGGAGACCTCGATATCTCTACTCTCAAGGTCATGCCCTCGGGGCGAGAGCCGATTACGACCGAACTATTGAAGCGCGAGACAGTTGCAGTAGGTGCTGCTTATCAACGGGTTCGAGATGAGGTCAAGAATGGACACCAGGCCTATGTCGTCTGCCCGCTCGTTGAGGACTCAGGCAAGATTGAGGCAGCCGCTGCAACAAAGCGAGCGGAGGAACTTGGTGATACAGAGTTCAAGGGCGTAAGGGTTGGTTTGCTTCACGGCCAGATGCCCTCTTCGGATAAAGAGAAGATCATGAACGCCTTTCGCAGTAAAGAAATAGATGTATTGGTCGCTACGACAGTGATTGAGGTTGGCGTTGATGTGCCGAACGCGACAGTGATGGTTATTGAAGATGCACAGCGTTTTGGGTTGGCGCAGTTGCACCAGTTGCGCGGGCGAGTTGGCCGCGGCGGCGGGGCATCTTGGTGCTACCTAATTGCTGACGTAACTACAAAAGACGCAGCCGCACGGATGGATGCCATGGTCGAGACGACGGATGGATTTGTTCTGGCCGATCGAGATTTAGAGATTCGTGGAACTGGACAAATTTTCGGTGAGCGTCAATCTGGGCAGAGTATTGACAAACACCTGCGCTTGGCGCGCCTCCCGCGTGACATCAAGTACGTGGAGTTCGCTCGAACGACCGCTGAGTTAATTCTTGATGCGGATGCAGATTTATCTTCTCACCGTCCGTTAGCCGAAGAGGTTGAGGATCTACTCGGCGATGACGTCGAGTACCTCTTTAAATCCTGATGGCAGGTCGTGGTCCGCGAGTTATTGCTGGAGAGTTTGGTGGCATGCGCCTAAGCGCTCCGCGTGGCGACCGAACCCGACCAACCTCTGATCGCGTTAAGGAGTCGCTCTTCGGCGCGCTTGGGCCGCGTGTGATTGATGCGAGGGTCCTAGATATCTATGCCGGTAGCGGCTCTCTCGCCATTGAGGCGATATCGCGTGGAGCCCAGAGTGCGGTCTGCGTTGAGCGCGACTCGAACGCTCTTAAGTCGATAGCGACCAATATTGAGAGTGCCCGCATAGGAGATCGGCTCTCTGTGAGGGGCCGCGCAGTTGAGGCATACCTTGGAGACTCCACGGGCGGGGCTGGAGCAGACGGGCCTTTTGATCTTGTATTCGCTGACCCGCCGTACGAAACCTCTAATGGGGTCATCGGCGAACATCTCCGCTCCCTCCGCTCTAGCGGAGCCCTTGCCTCGGGCGGAGCGGTAGTGATAGAGCGCTCTAGCGGCTCTGAGGCTTTAGTGGAGCCTGGTTGGGTTGTCACGTGGAGCCGCACATACGGGGATACGCTCCTCATGGTGCTTGAGCCGCTTCAGGAGTCAACTCAGTAGCTACCCAAATCGGGGGGCTATGCGGGGGCCTCTCCAGCGCTCTAAATATGACCGCTCTAAATATGACCGTTCTAAATACGACCGCTCTAAATATGTACCTCTCTAAATGAAGTGATCTAGTTTCTAAGATTCACAACAAGCCCGAGTGCGGGATCGCCCAAGATAAGGATGTGCCGGTGTCAATAGCCCTCTGCCCGGGTTCGTTCGACCCGGTAACCCGCGGCCACCTCGACATCATCGAGCGAACCTCGAGACATTTCTCCGAGGTAGTCGTTGCTGTAATCCGTAATCCGCAGAAGACCAAGTCACTTTTCTCTCTTGAAGAGCGCCAGGAGATGCTGCGTGAGGTGACGGCCCACTTGCCTAATATTCGCATTGAGTTCTTCAAAGGACTCCTCGTGGATTTCGCTCGCGATCTTGGAGCCGATGCGATTGTTAAGGGGCTACGTGCTGTGACGGACTTCGACTACGAACTCCAGATGGCGCAGATGAATCAAAGCCTCTCCGGCATAGACACCTTCTTTATCTCGACTAGTCCGCAGTATTCGTTCCTTTCTTCAAGCCTGGTGCGAGAAGTGGGGCGATTCGGTGGGGATGTATCAACGATGGTGCCGGCCTCCGTAGCGGCGCGACTTGTGGATCGTTTTGCTGAAGAGGGGAAATAACAACATGAAAAGAATGGCTGGTAGAGCATGAGCGATTACGACGCGCTTGACGGGACGATCCCTGATACAGAGGTCTGCCTCAACATGATT
>JBAXPT010000004.1:0-27874 GCA_037132095.1 Actinomycetes bacterium | reverse complement strand
GCCTCGGTAGGCCAACAAAAAACCCCCCCGGCCCTAAGGGCACGAGGAGGCATCGGTGAGCACCTAGGAGGCGCCCACCGCTACGTAAGTAGGAGGCTGGTGTTGGTGGAGATTGATCCTCTGGATTTCATGATGTTTTAGACCCTACCAGAGAGTTCGCTAAGCACGGAACCCTTAAAACGCGCGAAGATCCATCCCCATGCGCAGACTTCTCGGATTCATAGGGCGACTAATCGGACTCGCGACCGCTGTCGCGGCAGGAGCGGGGGTATGGAGACTCCTGAATCCAGCCTCGGAGCCAGCGGAGATTCCGCCTGCAGTTCCACTATTTCCTCGTAAGCAGGCTCCAGATGGGGAGCCCTCCTCCACAATTAATGAATCCAAATCTGCCGCCTGGGTCCCAGCAGTTGATGGTGCCTGCCCTGTCAATTATCCAATCAAGGCGAAGCACTCAAGCGAGATTTTTCACTCTCCAGATGGTGCATCGTATGAGCGCACCTCGGCTGATCGTTGCTACCGAGACGCAGAGGCTGCCGAGGCTGACGGATTACGCCCAGCCAAGCGTTAATGCGCGAGGCGGTTAGGGCGCCAGTTCGTAAGTATCCATTAGCCCTGAGACCTCTTCCCAGACCGCATTGAATCTCTCTGCATCGGCATTTGGACGCTTAACCATCGCGAGTGCGAACTCAGCCTGGCGCTCAGTCGATCCAGAAATTCCGTGGAGACGCGTTGCATACGCTGAGAAGTCGCGAACGAATACATCAAACATCTGCTCTGTTACTTCCTCGCTAATCCCCATCAACTCGACATTCTCAAGTATTAGTTGAGCGTAAACAACTAGTGAGAAGAGTTCTCCAAGCGCAAGCAAGAAATCGATGTCACGCGCCTGGGAGCCCTCAGGGCCTGCCTCCTCAAGCATTGAGCGGAGAATCAAAACCTGACTGCGGAAGATGGAGATATTTAGCGAGTCGAACTTGTTAAAGGTCTTCTCCCAGTCGTGGAAACAAATCTTCCCTAGCCCTCGCGTTGGCGCCTGCTCGAAGAGATAGGAGTCGTTCGTTGCGTCTCTTCGCATAGGGATATCTGGATACTCCTGAGGTGCGAAGAAATAGTTAGCCATAAATTTAACGATCAACGCGATGTTGACATGCACAGTTCCCTCGAGTTTTGGCAGTGCACGAATGTGTCGTGCAGCCATCTGGAAGTATGTATCTGCCTCGAAGCCCTTAGCGGCGATTACATCCCAGAGAGCGTTGACAACATGCTCGCCTTCGGTCGTTACTTTCATCTTCACAAGTGGGTTGTATAGAAGGTAGCGACGGTCTTCATCCGATGCGCTGCGCATATAGTCATTTGCGCGCATCGCAAAGAGTTTCATCGCAGTGAGGCGTGCATAGGCGTCTACGAACAGTTGGCGTACATGACCAAAATCAGTGACTAAGCCTCCATAGAGGCTGCGATGGCCTGCATGATTTATGGCTTCATATAAAGCGTGGGTGCATATTCCGATAGATGCCCAACCGAGGTTGTATTTACATACATTGATCGTGTTGAGCGCAACGTTCCAAGCCTCGGCTCCGCGCACCAATACATCCGCGTCTGTGATCGGATATTCGTGGAGCGTGAAGGCCGATACATACATCGGAGAATGAATAGTGTTCTTCTCTAGCTCATAGGCGCTGTGCTTAGAGCTGACAACAAAGAACACGTACTCAACCCCGGCCTCGGGGTCGTCATTCGCAATCTTTCCGAAGACTGAGACCAGCGCGGCCTCGTTGCCGTTGCCTATGTAGTACTTACTTCCGCTAGCGCTATAGGTACCATCACCATTGGGAGTAAGCGTCATCTCGCTGGAGTAAATGTCGGCTCCATGCGTCTGTTCTGAAAGGCCGAATGCAAAGATGCCCCCGTCGCGTAGCAACTCAGCAGTGCGCTTCTTAGCTTCTTCGTTCTCCCCCATCCAGATAGGGCCCAGACCCAGCATCGATACCTGCCATGCATACCAATAGCCGAGGCTATAAAACGCCGAAATTTCATTGAAGTGGCAGTTCCGCCACGTATCCCAGCGAGAGTCCTCCGCTCCGTACCCAGCCGGCGTCATAAGTGTCGCGAAGGCTCCGGACTCGGCGAGGAAGTTACAGAAATCTGCATACCAAACCCCGGCATTGTCCTCTGACGTAATGCGGTTCTTACCGAGCGACTCGAAGTACGTGATACTCGACTCCATGAGTGAGCGTGAAGCGCTATCAAGTTCGCTGGCCTCATAGGCATGCGGGTTGAACAAGATTCCTGGGTGAGTATTCCCTGCCATTGAAATCCTTAAACTTTTGATTAGACGGACTTAGGATAAACTAAACGCAGACTAAGCGTACTTGAGCTCACCGGTGCCGATCTCGGTACCTCACCGCAAGAGGACAACCAAAAAGCAACCAACAGATGAGGTAGGGGAACCCAACATGGAGAGAATCTGGTCAGACTTTAAGAAATTCGTGATGCAGGGGGACCTCGTTACGGTCGCCGTTGCATTCGTAATCGGCCTCGCATTTAAATCCCTAGTTGAGAGCATCGTGAACGACATTGTGATGCCGCTGGTAGGGGCCATCTTTGGCAAGCCGTCGTTCGATGATCTAACTCTTACGCTTGGGAGCGGGGTCATTAATTACGGGCTCTTTATCAATGCCGTGCTGAACTTCTTGATTATCGCTGCGACCCTGTTTGTAGTCGTACAGGCATATGAAAAACTGCGTGGGATGCGATCTTCCGAGGAGCAAGCAGCAGACCCGACGGAGCTCGAGGTACTCACCGAGATTAGGGATCTACTTCGCCAGAATGGTGCAGAGCAGATCTAGGCAGCACTAGAGCATAAATAGCGGATTATTCATAGCCCTATTTAACTAGCGCGCTCAGGAGAATTCGATTGCCCGGGCATCGACAACTCCAGGCTCAGCACGTAGCGCTTCAACAACTGAATCAGGAACTACCTCTGCGAGCGAGAGCACCATCAAAGCGGCCGCACCACTAGGGCCGGTGCCTACATCCATGTCGGCAATGTTGAGACCAGCCGCCCCGACAATGGTTCCAACGCGCCCAATCATCCCTGGAGTATCAGAGTTACGCACTACCAGCATGTGGCTCGATGGCGGCAGGTCGACGATGTGCTCATCAATCCCAACAATCCGAGGAGACGACTGCTTGCCGTAGAGGGTCCCGGCGACATGAGTCTCACGACCCGCGACGGTTCCGCGTATCTCTAACAGGTTTACATAGTCGCGAGCCGAGGAGCGTTTGGTCTCGCGAAGCACAAGCCCTCTTCTCTCCGCAATCTGTGGGGCGTTAACGAATGACACCGGCTCATCTACAACTGGACCCAGGATTCCTTTCAGAACACCCAGATTCAAGACTCTGCAGTCATAATCGGCGATTGCCCCCTCGTAGAAAACCTCAAGAATATCTGGAGTTCCACCGGCCATTCCTGTGAATAGGCGACCTAGTCGTTCTGCGAGCGGCAGGAACGGCTGCACTGTGGAGTTGGCCTCAGTAGCGGCAAGGTTCACAGCAAATGGAACAAACTCGCCACGAAGTGCGAGTACAACCATGTCCGCTATCGTGACCCCGGCCTTATCCTGGGCCTCGACTGTAGATGCACCAAGGTGAGGAGTAACAACTACCTCAGGGAGTGAGAAGAGTGGCGACTCTGTCGTCGGCTCTGCAGCGAATACATCGAGGCCGGCCCCAGCAACATGCCCGGAGATGATGGCATCAGCAAGATCTTGCTCGTTGATGATTCCACCGCGTGCCGTATTAATAATTCGAATTCCGGGCTTCGCCTTTGCAAGCAGCTCGGCATTAATCAGTCCGGTTGTCTCGGGAGTCTTGGGAAGATGAATGCTCACAAAATCCGATACCGCAAAGAGTTCTTCAATAGTTGGTATTAGTTCAACACCAAGCTGGCGAGCGCGATCGCTACTAACAAATGGGTCAAAAGCAACAAGACGCATTCCGAATGCAAGTGCACGCTGGGCTACTAATACGCCAACGCGTCCGAGACCCACAACTCCAAGTGTCTTTCCGTGGAGCTCAACGCCAGTCCAGCGCGAGCGATTCCACTCTCCCTTTACGAGATCAGCGTGAGCCTGCGGAGTATTTCTCGCCTGCGCTAGAAGAAGCGCCATGGCTTGCTCTGCTGCAGAGATCACATTCGATTGAGGCGCATTTACAACCATTACACCCTGCGCAGTCGCTGCGGCGACGTCAACGTTGTCGAGACCAATGCCTGCACGCCCTACAACAACTAGATCAGTCCCCGCCGCGATGACCTCAGCTGTAACCTGAGTTGCGCTTCGGATAACGAGCGCTGCGGCACCGGGAATTGTCTCAAGGAGAGCAGCGGGATCAAGATTGAGCTGAACATCTACCTCGAAACCTGCTGACCGCATTGCTTCAAGGCCACTCTCGGCAAGTTCTTCAGTTATGAGCACGCGGGGAGGCATGGGGGTGACGCTACCCGCGCCGGTATCGCCACTCACGCAAGGAACCGAGCGATTCGAGAAACGCCTTCCTCGAGTTCGTCGTCTGAGAGCGCAAATGAGAGTCGGGCGTAACCAGGGGCACCAAAGGCCTCCCCCGGCACTATCGCTACCTTTGCCTCGTCAAGGAGGACCTCCGCTAGGTCGAGTGTCGTGAGAATTTCGCGACCGGCGAGGGTTCTCCCTAGTACTCCCTCAAATGACGGGAAGCAATAGAAGGCGCCCTCAGGCTCAAGGCACCGAACACCGGGAATCTCCGAGAGCATGCTCTGCATTCTGCGACCGCGGCGCTCGAAAGCAATCCTCATCTCATCTACTGCCTCCAACGAGCCGCTCACAGCAGCGAGTGCTGCACGCTGAGCAACGTTTGAGATGTTCGAGGTTGACTGCGACTGGAGGTTCGTCGCCGCCTCAATAACGTCAGCGGGCCCGATCATCCACCCGACGCGCCAACCGGTCATCGCATAGGTCTTTGCCACACCATTCAAGATTATGCAGGTATCTGCAATCTCCGGCACGAGTGCAGGCATTGACGTAAAAACATGTTCACCAAAAACTAAGTGCTCATATATCTCGTCAGTTAAGACCCAAATCTCATGCTCGAGCGCCCATCGACCAATTGCCTCAACCTCTTCGGGCGAATACACCGCTCCGGTTGGGTTACTCGGGGAGACAAAGATAAGCGCTTTTGTGCGTGGAGTGCGCGCTTGCTCAAGTTGCTCAACTGTTACTCGAAAACCTTGGTCATCGCTCGCTGAGACCACTATAGGAACCCCACCAGCGAGGGTGATCGTCTCGGGGTAAGTGGTCCAGTAAGGGGCCGGAAGAATTACTTCATCGCCATCTGAGACGATTGTCTGGAGAGCGGTATAGACAGCATGCTTTCCACCGGCGGTAACCAACACTTGGCTAGCAGCACAGGTCACACCGGAGTCACGAAGAGTCTTGGCCGCTATGGCTGAACGCAACTCTGGCAACCCAGGTGTTGGGGAATACCGATGATTCTGCGGGTCGCGACATGCCTCGACGGCAGCCTCAACGATTGCAGACGGTGTAGGGAAGTCTGGCTCCCCTGCTCCAAATCCAATTACCGGCTCGCCGGCTGCCTTGAGCGCTTTTGCCTTTGCATCCACAGCGAGAGTGGCAGACGGAGCAATAGCAGCTATTCGTGGGGATATGCGTTCTTTAGTCACGCTGATGATTCTCGCACGCCCGGCACTGCGCTCACGAACGAATAGGGGATGAATTAAGAGCGAATCGAGAGCGAATCGAGCACTCATGGAGCCCTAACCGAGCCCTGAACAAGCACGTATGCGGAGAGTGTGAGTCGGGGGTGCCACGGCGGCAACCAATATGCGCCCTAGCCTAGGGAACTCATGCGCCTCAAAAATCGCGTGGATAGGCAATCGACCGACTCCCCGAGTCGCCTCCGCTTCAATCCACACCACTACCCACGAATCCGTAAGGCCCTTGCGCCAATTCTTGGGATAGCGATATGCGCCGCATCAGTCGTGGCCCCATCCGTTGCCTCACCTATATCCGCTTACGGCCTTGCCGCACCCGTGAGCCCGAGTCCAGAGGCATACGCAATCATCGACGCTGATCGCGGAGTAATACTTGAGTCTCGTGACCTTCATACTCCTCGCAATGCTGCGAGCATGGTCAAACTCGCGACTGTTCTAACTGCCGTTACTCACCTAGACCCAAAGGTTGGAGTACCGATCAGCGTTCGAGCAGCTGCTGAGCCGACCATGCGAATCGGTATGCCGGCCGGCGAGGTATGGCCTCTGGAGCAGATGATCAACTCCGTGTTGATGGTCTCAGCCAATGATGCGTCGTGGGCAATTGCAGAATGCTCCGGTGGGAGCGTCGAGGGGTTCGCTACACAAGCACAGAGACTCCTAGCGCGCTTAGGCGCTCGAGATGGCAAGTTCTCTGACCCCGCGGGCCTAGATGATGAGAACTCTTTTGGCGGAGGAAGTTTCTTAAGCCCATGGGACCTCGCCGTTATTGGGCGCAACGCTTTGGCGGTCCCGCGAATCGCAGCCGCTACCAACAGCCGCGAAATTAGCTTCATTGACGTAAGCGGACGACCACACCGCTACATCAACCACAACAAAACACTCCTCAATGGATACCCAGGAGCAAACGGACTCAAGACAGGGTTCACCGACAACGCGGGGCGGACCCTCATCGCGTCAGCGACACGTGACGGACGCACCATGATCGCCGTCGTGTTTGGAACGTATGACACTGCGGGCTGGGCGGGAGCGCTTCTAGACCAAGGTTTTGCGAGCGATCCGAGACTCAAAGTCGAGGGCGAGAGACTGCCGCCGGTCGGCATAAAAGAGGCTAAATCAAAGCGTGGAGTTAAAGCGGTCTGCGCTAAGGGAGTGAGTAATCCTCCCGGTCTTGGCGCCGCTGCTGTCTCGGGGGCTACCGGGGTCACTAGCACTTCGACTGCACCCAAGATTGCAACCTCAAGACCCAACACATCGAGTGGCAACGCAGAGGACGCAGGCAAAACAGGATCATCAATTTGGAGCACGGTCGGAACTTGGTTCGCTGCGCTAATTGGAGTGCTCGCAGTATTAGTAATTCTCCGAAGGCGAGCAGTGCTTCGCAGGCGACGCATCCGAGCAGAGCGACGAAGAGCAATTGCACGAGCTCAACGCGCTGGATCCATCCACGTAATCGACGCTAAGACCCCGACTGGTCGCGTTGACGCTAGACGCAGGCGTCGTTAATCGTCGACGAGAGCCGGCGTTATTACGCGTGGTTGCTAGGAGACTCGAACGGGGGTTGGCTCCCATGCGCGTAAATCTCCAAGGCGCTCGTCGTTCGAGAAGACCTCTACGATGCTCTGCTCGATACGAAGTCGTCGCATGACAACACGCACCTCATTCTCCTGGTTGTAGAGCATCAGAGTTACTGCAACACCCTGCTCTCCGGCGCGTGCGGTGCGCCCTGAACGGTGGAGATAATCCTTGTGATCATGCGATGGGTCGTAGTGAATGACTACATCGACACCATCAACATGGATCCCTCGAGCGGCTACATCTGTCGCTACCAAAACAGACATCTTCCCAGCAGAGAAGTCTGCGAGGGCCTTCTCGCGCGCACTCTGGCGTAGATCCCCGTGAATCGCCCCAGCCTTAATCCCCTCACGCTCTAATTGCTCGACGAGTTTGTCGGCACCACGCTTTGTGCTGCGAAAGATGAGAGTGCGATTTACGCCACGCGCAATAGCAGCAGCCACTTTTACCTTGTCGAGTTGATGTACCTGCAAGAAATGGTGGCGCATCTGCTCAACAGTTGGCTCGTTGGACTCCACCTCGTGGAATACCGGATCAATCATGTACTTCTGCACAAGTCGATCAACTGCACCGTCAAGCGTTGCTGAGAAAAGCATGGTCTGGTGCGGTCCGGTAGCACGGTAGAGAATCTTCTGGACCTGGGGCATGAACCCCATATCTGCCATGCGGTCAGCCTCGTCAAGGACCATTACCTCAACTCCACTGAGCTCCATCTCATTACGCTCCATAAGGTCAATGAGGCGACCTGGGGTTCCAACAATGATCTCGACCCCCTTGCGCAGTGCATCTACCTGCGGATCCATCGAGACTCCGCCGTACATGGCTTTGACGCTGACTCCAAAGGCTTTTCCTAGAGGAGCGAGAGCATCCTTAACCTGCACTGCGAGTTCGCGGGTAGGCACCAAAATCAATCCCGTTGGTCGCTTCGGCTCAGCCTTAGAGACTCTCTGCAGCATGGGCACACCGAATGCAAGTGTCTTGCCTGATCCGGTCTGCGCTTTTCCGCATACATCACGCCCAGCAATTCCATCTGCGATGGTTAGATTCTGGATAGCAAAAGGGGCGTTGATTCCTTGTTCGCGTAATGCTTCGATGAGGTCAGTCGCGACGCCAAGCGCCTCGAAGGTAGTTGTTTCAGTCACGGGTTCTCTATTCACGTTTGTAGGGTTGGGCGTACGCCTTGTTGGGTCGCACTCCATGCCACTTTTAAGCCGCTAAACGGCCCCGTTGACGCGAGGTTGACCCGCGGGTCATTCAACCCGTTGCTACAGGATACCCCTAGAGGGGCGTAATAAAGGATCAGCCCAGAAGTAGCGGTGAAATTATTAAAACTTCCAATAAGCCGAGGCGCTATAACCCGCTCAGAGAATGAGGTTTTTACCAGGGCATTGCTGCGCCACCATTGGGGCGCAGAATCTGACCGGTCATAAATGAAGCACCCGTTGAGCAGAGAAAAAGCAAAGTATCTGCAACATCTTGAGCCTCACCAACCCGGCGAAGCGGAGCCATTGACCCGAAACGCTTCTTGTATTTCTCAACGCGCTCAGGGTCTTCGTTGCCCTCTGCATCGGTGTAGTTGTGCCGAGAGAAGTTGGTGTGAATCACTCCAGGCGCAACCGCATTGACACGGATTCCCTCCGGCCCAACCTCGGTAGCAAGAGTTTTTGTGAGCATTGCGACGGCTGCCTTAGTCATTGCGTAGCAAGCAAGAGTTGGTGCAGGGGTGTCGATTGCCCCAGAAGAGATGTTGATGATATTGCCAGAGCCTTGGGGAATCATGTGGCGAATAGCGCCTTGGCAGCCGTAGAAAACGCTCTTCATGTTGATCGCAAGAATTCGCTCGAATTCGTCATCTGTTACTTCGGCGACCATCTTGTTGTGAGGAATACCCGCGATGTTCCCCATGATGTCGATACGTCCATGGGAGGCGACGGCACCATCGATCAAGGCATCGACCTGCGCGCGCGATGTGACATCGGTACGAACCGCCGACGCGATTCCGCCGGAGTCGCGGATCTCATCTGCTGTGGCCTGAGCGGCAGCCTCGTCGATATCGCCCCCAACGATGATTGCTCCAGCTGCAGCGAGGGTAAGTGCAGATGCCTTACCGATCCCGCTACCTGCTCCTGTTAAGACTGCAACCTGACCAGAGAGGTCATACCCCGCAAGCACATCAACCATTTTTCTTGCTCCTTAAATGAATAGCGGACATGGGCGAGACTAGGAGGTACGGCGAGTACCGTGCCGCATGGAGCCGAGTTCAGCCGTATTAAATATCAACAGCAGAGGCAGTTAGTAACAGTCAGCCCTCGACTTTGGGAGCCAAAGTAGACACGTTACGGATAGCAAGTTTCAACACCCACTGGGGGGTAACTCTCTCCGGCCTGCCCTTTGATGTGGTTGCGGCATGCGCGGCCCTTCACCCTGAGGTCTTAGTGCTTCAAGAGTCGTGGCGACCTAATGCCGAACCAGGCTATGCATCTGAGATTGCCGAGAGGCTTGGAATGACTCTCCATGAGCTCCCGATGATGTCTGACCTGAGCTCGGCTAGACCACGAGGCCTTGCCCTCCCACCAGGCGAGGTCGGCGACTGCGGTCTGGCTGTGCTCACAAGTCTTCCCGTGGTTGATCGCATAAATATCAACCTTGGTCACGCCCCTGGTGATGCGATAAAAGAACGCTTTGGTTTAGCCCTAACCGTCTCGCTTCCGTCTGGTTCAAGAGCAACGATCGCAGGCGTACATGCCTCTCATCGTCTATGGGGATCGCTCCCCCAACTACGACGCCTTCATCATGCAATCAATGACATTGGCGGCCCTAGTGCAATTGTCGGCGACTGCAACATGTGGGGTCCTCCCATCAAGTCAGTACTGCGAGGCCGGCGGCGCGCAGTAAAGGGGCGAACATGGCCCTCGTCTCGACCACATAGCCAGATAGACCACATCTGGATCGATCAGTATTGGAGAGTTTTATCTTCATCGGTGGAGCCCAACGTTGGGTCCGACCATCGCCCAATCACGGCAGAGATCCAACTTCTCGAGATAAACCCCTAACATCTAGACCTATGACTCACGCTGACGATCAAACTTCCGAATCCATAGGCCAAACCATTAGCCAAAAAACAGTTGTTATAACCGGTGGCAATGCGGGCATAGGTAAAGAGAGCGCAATCGCAATAGCCGCGATGGGCGCTCGGGTGATATTCACATCCCGCGATGCGCAACGAGGAGCGGATGCTCTATCAGAGGTGAAGGAGCGCAGCGGCTCGACAAAAGTTGAGTTGCTATCGCTTGACCTCGCAAGCCTGGCGTCAATTAGGTCCTTCGCAACCACAGTGATGAGCGCAACCGACCGCATTGATGTATTACTAAATAATGCGGGACTCCTCCAGACACAACGGAGCATGACGGTCGATGGTTTCGAGACAACGTTCGGAGTTAATCACCTCGGTCATTTTCTACTCACCGACCTCCTGGGCGGGCTCCTCGCCAAGACGGCTAAGGAATTTCAAGAATCTCGCGTTGTAGTAGTTGCATCAAATGCCCACAAGTTCGCGCGCAATGGAGTCAATTTTGACGACCTTGAGCGCCGAAAGAATTACTCAGGAATGGGCGTATACGGAGAGTCGAAACTAGCCAATATCCTGTTTGCAAATGAGCTTGCGAAGAGACTCTCCGGCAGCGGCGTTACAGCCAACTCTCTTCACCCCGGTTACGTAGCGAGCAGGTTTGGTCGCGATGGAGATACAGGGCGCCTTGATTGGGCCGTTGCACTCGGGGCCCAATTATTCGCAATCAGCCCCAAGAAAGGTGCAGCCACATCGGTTTTTGTGGCTACAGACCAATCAACTGCTACTGCAAGCGGGGGGTATTACGAGAAGTCAAGGCTCAAGAATCCTGCTCCTCAAGCGTTAGACGCTGGCGCCGCTAAGAGGCTCTGGGAAGTAAGCACGGATTTAGTCAACCGCTAACTCCAGCTCGAATTTAGCGCTGTTTTCAAGTGCACCGTTTTTCAATTGCACTGTTTTTCATTTGCGACGATATACAGATATTTTGTCGATCGACTCAACAAACTTGTACTGCGTTTTTATTATTCGAGCAAACTCCGGGAACCGCGAGATTGGATAGAGCTCCGAGCCGCGAATCGCTGCAGGTGCAGTATCAAGAACGTACTCGGGAGGGTGTTCTTTTAGATCCCCCATAAAGAGTGTCCAAGCACCCGGCGTGGCTTGTTCGATTGTCTCTGGAGTCGGGGCGCGTCCACCCCAGTGACCGGTTAGAAAACCTGTGCTTAGAAATCTTGTTGCGGGGAGTTTGCCCGATGCCCAGTAAATCTCCGGGACACTCCCCCACACGAGAATGTGATCTGTCTCCGAGGTGTTCTTAATTAGGTACTCGCTGACGGATAGATAGCGCGGGGCTGAGTCGAACGGCTTGACCCAGAATCCAAGTAGCGAGAATGAGACTGCTATGACCGCTGCAAGTGCCACCGTCCTACGCATTGCGACTTCACTTGCTCCGGCTAACGAGCCCGCTGCAAGCAGCACGAGCGCTGGGAGTAGCTGCAGGTAATAGTGGCCAAAAAACCTAAAGCCGAAGACAACTGCAACCGCTGACGATGCGAGCCAAAGCCAAAGGTCAGCATCGGCCTTACGGCGTTCCTTGTCGCGCCATGCACTCGGAATCCACCAGAGCAGTGGAGCCTGGCATGCCGCGAACGCAGCGCTCATCAGAAGAAACATTCCAATGACATAAAGCGATGCTGTATCTGCACCTACATATGACCCGTTGCCGAGTACCGCCCAGAACAAAAGGTCGGAGGGGCCCACCAATGCTGCGACGATTAGTAACGGCACTGCGAATCCAGTCGCTGCGAGCGCTACTCCTCTGCGCCCACCACGACGAGCAGCGAGATAAGCAATGGGTACCAGCGCGGCAGCCCCAGTCTGTTTGCAGAGTGTTGCCAAGGCAATCGCTGCCCCAGAAGCAGCCAGCCGGTTTCGCTGGGCTAACACAATCCCAGCTGTCATAGGCAGAAGCATAAAAATCTCAAAGTTCGCGGCCTGCCCATCTTGCGGGGCGAACGCTACGGTCCCCATCACAAACAAGAGCCCGGCTAACCACTTGGCGCGCGTTCCCCAACGTCGATGTGCTTCGAGGGCAAGGAGCCAACCGGTTAGCGCAACAACAATCGCTGCAATGAGGCGAACTGACCAGAGTGCCGTTGTGTGAAAGGCGCGGAATGTAACCGCGTATAGATAAGGAACAAGTGGAGGTTTGCGATCTGCTGCGTCCTCGTAGAGTTTGCCGCCGCTATTTACAACCTCAGCTTGAGCCCCGAGGAATGACTCGTCAGAGTTAAAGACGGGCACTACCCACCCAGGGGCGCGCAGCGCCGCTGCGACAACTAGAAGGAGGAGGAAAAAAGCGAGAGTCGGGCCACTCGCAGAGCGCATTTCCTTATTCGGGTTGAGGGTCTCAGCGACCACAGGTTGGATCCATCCGCTTGGCTCGGCCCCTCGAGTTCAAGCGAGGGCGGGGGGCCATTCTGCCCCAAGGCCGGCTCCCCGACCCGTCACTGACAAATCTCTCTGCGTTAGCGGCGCTACTACCGCTACCGCGAGTGGCATGATCCAAGGCAATGCTTAGCTCGAGACAGAGAATTCGTACCATCCTCAATCGCTTAGCCGCTTTAGCGGTAATAGCCACATCGGTGCTGATCGGAACCCCTGCTGGGGCATCGGCGGCGAGTGAGGCCGCTCCTAGGAGAGTCCTCATGCTCGCACTCCCCACCGTGACTTGGGCAGATATTCGAGACCACAATCTCCCCCACCTAGAACAACTGCTGCGGAAGTCATCCATCGCCAACCTGATGCTGCGCACCACGACACGCAACACTGATGCCGGTGACGGATACGCCACAATTGGGTCTGGGACGCGAACAAGCGGCGGCACTGAACCCGGCGCAGTACTCCAATCCGAAGAAGCCTATGGAGGCTCGACGGCTGCCGAGATTTATGAGCGTCGCACCGGATACCAGTTACATGCAGCAGCGGGCGCTCTTGGATTTCCTCAACTCATCGCCGCCAACGATGAGTTTTTGTTCGACTCGGTGCCAGGTTCGCTAACAGATGCGCTCCTCGGTGGTGGTTACAGAGCTAGCGCCATAGCTAACGCGGATCATGGCGAGGCAGCTCCCGCAGATGACCGATTCCATAGAGAAGCAGCGTTGACCATGGTCGACCACACAGGCCGCTTACCTGGGGGTTATGTCTCGGACTCGCTCCTGCGCGCAGACAACGCAGCACCGTTTGGAGTCAAACTAGACACTAAGACCGTGATGACTGCATTCGACAGTGCATGGGGCGATGGGAGAGTCGTATTAGTAGAGGCATCAGATCTTGCACGTGCAGACTCGTACCGCTTATTCGCGACCCCTGCTGAGCGCACACGCCAGCGCCTCGCAGCGCTTAAAGCTACCGATCATCTCATCGCGAGGTTGTTAACGCGCATCGACACCGAACGCGACCTTGTAGTTGCTTTCGGGGCTTTCCACCCTTCTTACGCTCACAATCTAGGGGTATTTGCGATTCATGGCCCCGGTTTCTCTGCCGGTTTAGCCGAGAGCAGTACCACGCGTAGGGCGGGGTACGTTGCTCTACAAGACATCGCTCCTACTGTCCTTGATCAACTTCAGATCAATGCACCAGAGAGCATGGAGGGGCGCCCTGCGAAATCGACAGGCTCGAGTGAGACTTTTTCGCAGCGAGTTACTCAATTAAGCGTTGAGAATCTCGAGTCGCAGTTCCGCGACTCCGTCATCGGCGCCGCGATGATCGCGTTAGCGATTGCCGTAGTGCTTGTGGCGCTGGCGGGTCTAACCGTTCTGCAGTTACCGAGGTTTGCCAGCGCCCGAAATCCTTACGCTGCACTGTCCCTTGCTGCACCTGGGTTAATGGCAGCAACATTTCTTACCGCTCCATTTTCATTCCACGAGTGGGGTGCAGGCACTTACTGGTTCGCAGTCATTGCTTTCGCGTTGGTTTTTGGAGCAGGTTGTGTCGCCTCCCGCAGAGTGAACTGGCTATTACCAACTTCAATAGCGGCGGGCTTCCTTGTATTACTCCACTCCGTTGACGCTCTTACTGGAACCCGCCTGCAGTTTGCGACCGTCTTTGGCTACTCGCCAACCGTTGGAGTGCGAGTCACAGGTCTAGGCAATCCGGCTTCAGCGCAACTCAGCGCTGCCGCACTTATCCTCGCGACAATTCTCGTCGCATGGATTGGCGCAAAGCGTGGTATTCGCATTGCAGCAATCCTTCTCGGTCTCGTACTCATCGTCGTAGCGGCTCCGCCTTGGGGCCAAGATTTTGGTGGAGCTCTCTCGGACGCCCCAGCATTCGCAGTCTTCCTATGGCTAGCAGCGGGTAAAAAAATTAGGGTGAAGACAGTTGCGCTATTTGGAGTAGCTCTCGTTGTAGCTGGTCTCCTCGTTGGGTTTGCTGATCTGACACGCCCTCGCGACTCCCGAACTCATGTGGGGAGATTCTTTGAGAAGATCGGGAATGAAGGAATAGGTGGCTTCGTCACGGTGATAGAGCGCAAGGCAGGTCTAATGCTCAACACATTCTTGGTGCCTACGTGGGTAATCGCAACGATTGCGCTACTTGCATTCTTGGCTTTCCTAGGGTTCAAAACACCGTGGATAAAAAGACTGAACTCGAATTTACCGACGCTGCGTGCTGGAGCAATCTCATTCGCGACCATGGCCGTACTCGGGCTCCTGCTCAATGACTCGGGGGTCACAGTGCCCGGCATGATGCTCGCAATCATGGTCCCGTGTCTTCTGTCACTAATAGTTCTCCAGCCTTGGTCATTTGAATTTGAGGAGCCTGCTCTAGAGTCTGATAGCGAAAATGAATCCCTTACGCCGCTAAAAAGTTAGGTCCGACGTGGATAACTCGAGTCGCAGTAATTCATTCGGAGTCCTTGCAGCACCGATCGAGGCAGCATTCGAGATTGCCAACTTACCCATTGCAGCGTTTGGGCTAGTTCAGAGAAAAGTCGGAGACGCTGCGCGATCAATGCTTACTGCCGGTAGCGGTGAGTACCCAGAGTTTGATATTGCAGATGCATCAGACCCTGGCATTTTTGGTCCGGGATCTATCACTTGGCGGATTCACGCAGATAAATCAATGCTTATTGGCGGGCTGCGTGCATTGTTCGTTCAGTCACTTCACCCACTTGCTATTGCAGGAGTGGCCGAGCATTCGGCCTACCGCTCTGACCCACTTGGTCGGCTAGCTAGAACCGGGCGCTTTGTCGCAACAACCACTTACGGCTCTACCCCAGAGGCGCAGAAGGCGATCGAGATGGTGCGTAGGGTGCATTTGAAGGTGAGGGGTCAGGCCTCAGATGGTCGCAGCTACAGCGCTAACGACCCCGCTCTCCTTTCATGGGTCCACAACGTAGAGGTCGAGTCTTTCCTAGTTGCATACCGCACTTACGGCAAGCGCATTACAGAGAAAGAGGCAGACACCTATGTTCAGGAGATGCGCGTTCTAGGGCTGGCTCTCGGCGCAGATGACCTACCCGAGACCTCAGAAGCATTATCGAATTGGATCTCCAATCACCCAGATGCAGCACCTAGCGATAAGGGACACGAGGTCGTTAGATTTTTAGTCCTGCCCCCTCTCCCGCTCCCTGTAATGCCTGCATATGGTCTCATGGCCGCAGCAGCGATTGAACTCTTGAGCCTTCGGCAGCGAGTTTCACTGCGCTTGCCACTCCCCATAATCACGTCCCAGGTTGTAATAAAACCCAGTACCGCTGCGCTACTGGCAGTTCTAGGTTGGGCGCTCGGCCCTCCACCCCCCATGCTCGCCTCGCTCAACATCTCCGAGAATAGATAGTTTCTCAAAGGTGTCAGTAGCGATTATCGGTGCAGGGCTTGCGGGATTAGCTTGCGCGCGTACCCTCCAGCAGCACGGCATAGATGTCCAGATCTTTGAGTCCTCGGATGGTGTTGGCGGGAGAGTGCGCACAGACGAAGTTGATGGCTATCGCCTTGATCGCGGTTTTCAAATACTTCTTACTGCATACCCAGAGGTAGAGCGTGTTATTGATTTAACGCAATTAGATATGCGCCTGTTTGATCGCGGCGCAGTTGCAAGGGTAAACGCACGTAACTGGCGCGTTGCAGATCCGCTTAATAAACCACAACTTTTGCTCGAGACGGCACGAGCGCCGATTGGCTCGATAGCAGACAAACTGCGACTGCTTGCATTAGTGATTTCTGCCCGCAGAGGGAGCGTTCAGGACCTACTACATCGCAGTGATACCTCCACCCACGACTTCCTTGAACAGCGCAAGTTTTCTGACCGAATGATTAAGAATTTCTGGCAACCACTCTTCTCAGGTATTCAACTTGATCCAGACCTCGAGGTCTCCTCCCTCAGGTTTCTATTAATACTGCGAATGCTCGCTACCGGCACCTCAGGAGTGCCAGCGAGAGGCATGGGAGAAATTACTAAACAACTTGCCTCATCCCTTGCCCCTGGAACTATCCGCCTTGGAGCGCGCGCAGTTGAGACAACCGGAACTCATCTCATAATTGACGGGGGAGATCGCATCACCGCAGACGCAGTCGTAGTTGCAACTGATGGAGCAAGCGCCTCACGGCTGTTAGGGATACCTGATCCAGGTTCACGCTCAACATCGTGTATCTGGTTCTCAGCAGATTCGCCGCCACCAGGAATAGGTAAGTTCATCGCTCTCGATGGCAGCACCGATGCCGCTGTGCGCAATCTAGCGATCATGAGCGCGGTCTCCGAGAAATATGCTCCTCCCGGAAAGTGTTTAATCGCAGCATCGATTCCTGGAACCGTTGGAGACGTTGGATTAGAGACGCAGGCGCGAAAGCACCTAACTCAATGGATTGGGCCTGTCGTCGAGTCATGGGAGACACTGCGGATAGACCGAATTGTGCACGGACACCCCGATCAGCGCGCGCCACTTAAGGCTCGTCAACGCGTCAATCTTGGAGACAACCTTTGGGTATGTGGAGATCACAGGGATACGGCATCTATTCAAGGAGCGCTTTTCTCTGGCCGCAGAGCGGGAGAAGCAATCGCACAGAGCCTTGGGGTTACTCCCTAATTTGGAGGGATCTACGAGTCTGTCTTCGCTCGTGATGTTCTCAAAGCGAATCAGGGCCTCTTAGATTTACCCCAAGCCTGCGCGGTCTGTTAGCCATGAAAGCATCTCTGAGTAGATCTCAATGATTCGGTCGCCGTATGCACGAGCAGTGGCCCAGGTACCGGTTAAGCCAGACCATGTCTGGACCTTCCCCTTTAGATAATGGGTATCGAGGCGCGGGTCTACGGCGGGGTTACCCAGCATCGAGTTACGGAGACCAGGCTGCGCATAGACACGCAGTAACTGCATCTGGGCGCGCACACCAATGCGAGCTGAAGAGTAGGTGCGCCCGGAGACACAAGAGTCGCAAGCACCCATGCCCGCGAAGTTGTTGTCGCTAGGAGCAACCTGGCCTCCGTCTGGGAACCTGAAGCCACCTGTCTCTAAGACACTCTGTGCAAATGCAATATCGCCACGAATATTCTCAGAGGAACCCTCCTCTACGTAGTAACGCGCAAGTTCAGGCATCGGCACTGTGGCCCGAGACCGATTGCCACGGGTACCGATAAACCAGCGCGACATCTCCTCTGAGCCGAGTACCGGCTGTCCGCGTATTGCGGTTGCCGTACCGTTAGCGATTGAGCTCCAACGCGCCAGCCAGAACCGACCGTTCGTAGCGATGATGCGCGCTGCACTGCCACGTTTTTCTACAGCAGGTATCTGGACAGAGACAGTCTGGAGTTCGCCTCGGATGCGGTCTCTCTCAATGCGCGCAGTTCGTGTGGCGTTCGCAGCTACGACCTCAGCAGATTTTGCTTGCCTTAACGCCCTATTGCGAACCCTTGCGGTCTGCCGAAGAAGCTCTTGGCGGTACTCAATATCAAGAGGAGTTCTAGCCCTCAAAAATATGACAAAGGCCGGTGCACTCGCAGTATCTCGGTACGCTGCTGCGGCGAGGCTAGCGAGAGTCGCTCTAGCCTCAATGAGGTTGCTCTGTGCCTGTGCTTCGATGACTCCTAGCTCGTCAGTACGGGCGCGCGCTGCTGCCTCTGCACTCTGGAGGCGCACTAGCTGCGACCTCAGGTTTACAAGGTCTCGACTCGACTCAACCACCGTCGCGTCAGAGCGCGAAACAAGCAAGGAGAGAGCAGCGATGCGCGGCCCCGCAGCGGTACCTGAGCCCGCATTCTTTACGACCACCGCAGGGCGCTGAGTAGCCGAGGCTTCTCGAATATCGGTGCTGACCGAGAGCGAGGAGACAAGACCTATCGCAGCGAGAAGGGCTAGGGCCTTAAGAAAAACTGCGCGCAAGTATTCTGGATAGCGATCTGTAATTGCTTGGAGAACTCTCACTAGCGCTTCTCATCGGCTCTGATAGGTATACATCTTCACACCTAATGGCCACCTGCTTGGGTCGCTCAGGGATTTCTTAGGGATCCCCCCGGCCAAGAGAGTCCGATCGCGGTCCCCGCTTGCTCTACCGCTGCAACTAACGCATGGTGGGGCTCGGAGCGGCGCGCAATCTCCTCAATATCCTCAGGGCCGAGGAGCAGGTATGCCACTCCATCCTCATCTTGGGCCACAACCGCAGGGAATAGCCCCTTAGTTGCAGTCGAGACGGGTTCGCTCTGCTCATCTCGATGCACAGTACGGAACTCAACACTCAAAGTTGAGCGCGTCTCGCTCCACTCACGCCTCTCCCTAATCGCGGAGTGTGTAACTTCGCAGAGCGAGCAATGCGTTCTACCCAGGCGAGCGCCGATCCAATACGTCAGCTCTCCGATCGCTCCTCCATCTGCGTCGTATACGCCGGTAAGTAACACAACGAGGCTCATCGTGATTACAGAGTCCAGCCTGCGGCTTTTCTCTCCACGCAGGTTGGGCAGATCGGGAAGCGCTCCGGGTCGCGCGTTGGAACCCACCGCTTCCCGCAGAGAGCCACGATTGACTCACCGGTCACCATCGCGCGCATTATGTCGTCCTTGCGGCAAAAGTGCGCGTAACGATCGTGGTCGCCTCCATCTGTATCGACGCGGGAAGTCTCCTCAGTTGGAGTCTCTACCGGAGCGACTACTGGAGTGATCGTCGGAGTAGTCGCAAGGACACCGACTAAGGCATTATCTAATACCTGTGTCTTCGAAGAAATACTCATGCGAAGGTAATTCTTATCGGGCCCAGCGCAAAAGACACGACTGGCAGCAAGTATTTTTCAGCCGACCTGAATCAACAGAGAAATTGCGACGATAGAGATCGTCATAACGCCGAGAATTGCACCGATCGCAAGAGCACGGTTTGAGACGATCGCGGGCCATGAAACTGCGACTACCTCAGGGCGCTTCATCTGCACCAAGATCGGAATGAACTCTGGACGCGGTGCCTCTGGTGGACGACGCTGCCCGCGATCGCGATCGAGCGGGCGCGCGCTTGGGCCACTACCGGCTCCACGCTGCACTCCACGGCTACGCCGCCTCGAATAATGCTCCACACCAATACCTATCGTCATTCCCGAGGAGACTCCTCAGGGCGCCGAAGGGTAACGGAGGTTAGGGGCTCAGGACAAGGGGAAATATTTTGAATGCCGAGCAGCCGGGCTAATTGCCTGATAAATGGGGCAAAGGCCCTACTTGTAACCCTCCATGATGTGCTCGACCCACCATCTTTATTAGGCGGTCTCACACTTGACCTGCACCCCAGAGTTACTTGTATCCCTCCATGATGTGCTCGACCCACCACTGCGGAGCGGCGTTCATGAGGGTGCTCATATCCCAGTAGTCCCACCAACGAACAATCTTGCCGTCCTTGACCTCGTGTACTGAGACGAACGGGAGGATTACCTCTTCGCCGGTATGCCAATGCCACTCTTCGCCATGCTCGGTGATTACAACATCGCCCTCCGCAATCATGGTGCGCGGGTGATGTGCGTAAACCGATAGTGGCTCGATGCCGAGTCTAAGCCGGGCGATTATCTCAGCTGGGCCGAACGCCCCGTCTTCGGGTGCAGGAACATCACGGTAGTGAGCATCGCTTGAGAAAAACTCACCCACTGCTTCGAAGTCTCTCCGATAAAGCGTTGCCCAGAATTCCTCTACAAGTTCTCGGTTCTCAGTTGTACCCATCTTGACTCCCCTGTTGCGAATAATTGATTGCAGAATTTGTAATACGAGATTTGTAATTAGAGTAAGTAACTCTTCGAGATTCCCTGACGCTCAGACTCTACTGACGTTACTGACGTTACTGGCGAGACTTGACTAGGCAAGTGGATCGGCGAGCACCTCATCCATCTCGATTACTCTCCCTTGCTCTATAGATCTCTGAGCAGCGATCCCCATCGCTACTGCGAGCATCCCGCTCTCAACGGTTACGCCCGGAGCGTCACCACTACGCAGCGCAGAGAGAAAATCAAGATGCTCTAGATAACTAGAGCCGTGGTGAAATCCTTCATAGCCGACTCGTTCGTCCTTAACGACAATCGACTCAACCGAGGAACGCCCTCCGCTCCGAGTGCCTAGGCGAAACTCCCCGCTCGGGAGAAAAGCCTCTGCTTTACCTAGATCTCCGACCACTGAGATCTCCTCCTGGTTAGCACTCCCCTCTGCGAACATGCATAGATCAAGCGATGCCCTACACCCGTCCTCGTAATTCACGACTACGAGCGCATTATCAAGAATGTCTGGTACCCGCCCGCCATAGCGTTCACCTAGGTGATTGACATCCTGGGCCCCTGATGCGTAGACGCTCACTGGGTTAGATCGAGTGATGCAGTTCATCAGATCAAAGAAGTGGCAGCACTTCTCTACAAGAGTCCCTCCGGAGTTTTCATTAAAACGATTCCAGTCGTCGACTTTGGTCAGAAAAGGAAATCGATGCTCCCTCATTGCGACCATGCGCACACGCCCAACAGCTCCGGAGTGAACCTCGCGAATGAGTCGAGCGATCGGGGGCATATACCGGTACTCAAGCCCAACCCAAACTATGGCGTCACGCTCGTTAGCGGAATTTACAATTCGTTGCGAATCAGCCAACGTCGTGCATAGAGGCTTCTCGACGAGCACCGGCAAAGATGTCGCCAAAACATCATCAAGAATCGCGGCATGTGTCATGTTCGGTGTAGAGATCACAATTACGTCACACAACCCGGACTCGAGGAGAGCAACGTGGCTCTCAAAACACTCAATCGGCGTGCCGGCCTCTGCTCCCTGCCTCCTCGCCGCTTCCCTTGAGGCTTCACTCGGATCAGCAATTGCGGTGACCACAACCCCTTCGATCGCTTGGAGATTTCGCAGGTGCTCAATGCCCATCATCCCAGCGCCAATGATTCCGTACCTAATTATGTGTTCCATACAAAGCACTCCATGAACGCGTAGGTTAGGACCTGCGATGACTACTAACTCAACTCCCCAAACTCAAGCATTCTTAGGCACGCCAGTCGAGATCTCTTGGTTCGCGGCACTCTGCGACGACGACTACGCACAATTGGGCGTTACAGAGCAGAGCCTTCGGTCATCCTGGGAGCACTGCAGGGATATCGCCCTAACCGCTGAGAAGTCAGGTTTCGACAACATTCTTCTCCCCTCGGGCTACGAACTAGGTATAGATAGCGTCTCTTTTGCAGGAGGGATGGCGCCACTGCTCAAGCGTATGCAGATGCTCGTTGCTGTGAGGTGCGGCGAGATGTGGGCACCTCAACTGGCACGCCAACTCGCGACCCTCGACCAGATGCTGGAGGGACGACTAACCATCAACATCATCTCTAGCGACATGCCCGGCGAGACATTGGAGAGCACCGCTCGCTATCGCCGAACACTCGAAACGATGCAGGTATTACGCGCGCTTCTAAATGGAGAAGACGTCGTGTTCCACGGTGAGTTCATAAACCTTGAAGTAGCTGCACCAAGTGCGCAACCAGTGAGCGGTTCTTGCCCTCCTCTTTATTTTGGAGGACTCTCTAACGATGCGAGAGACGTCGCTGCGCAGGAGGCCGATGTCTACCTCATGTGGCCAGACCTCATGCCAGAGGTTGCTTCAATTATCGGCGACATGCGTGAGCGTGCTGCGGGGTATGGGCGTAGCCTGCGCTTTGGATACCGAGCTCACGTCATTGTTCGAGAGACTGAGGGAGAGGCGCATGCTGCTGCCGCCCAATTAGTCGAGGCTCTCGACCCGGCCGAGGGTAAACGCATCCGAGAACGCTCCCTTGACCATTCGTCAGAAGGGGTAAGGCGCCAAGCAGAGTTAAGGGAGTCGTCTAGCGATGATGGTTTCGTAGAGGATGCTCTCTGGACCGGCGTGGGGCGTGCGCGCTCGGGCTGCGGCGCCGCAATTGTTGGCAGCCCGGAACAGGTCATAAGCAAACTCAAGGCTTATCAGGCGCTTGGCATTGAGGCATTCATTCTCTCCGGTTACCCGCACATACAAGAGGCAGAGCACTTTGCCCGTTTGGTTCTTCCTGAGATCGCACACGCCCCGCTACGCAGTTTCGCTGATTTCTAGTCTGCCCCGCCTGATCTCACCCTACGCCCGACCCCGCAGATGGGCAGCGCTGCGGAGTACCGTTTCCTCCTGCGCAAAAGCGTGACTACCCCCACGGAGGAGAACCCATGACTGACTTCAAAGAATTATTCATCGGCGGAGAGATGGTTGCTCCAGATGGGCAGGGGCGCATAGAGGTCATCTCCCCCGTTACTGAAGAGGTCTACGGATCTGTGCCCGATGCAAGTACTGCCGATATCGACCGTGCAGTATCCGCCGCACGCAATGCTTTCGATAACGGCCCGTGGCCGCGCATGACTCCAGACGAGCGAGCCGACGCCATCTCTCGACTCTCAGCATCACTACAGGCACGCGCAATGGAGATTGCAGACGTCATTACAAACGAGAACGGATCAGTTAAGTCGTTCTCAATCATGGGTCAGGTATTCGCCTCCACAATGGTGCTTGACACCTATGCCGGCATCGCACGCACTTATGAGTTTGAGAACCGTCGCGCCGGCGCGCTCGGTGGCGATGTACGCGTTCGCCGCGCACCAGTCGGGGTAGCCGCTGGAATAATCCCCTGGAACGTTCCCCTCTACATCACCGCAATGAAACTCGGCCCCGCACTTGCATCAGGATCAACCATTGTCTTGAAGCCAGCCCCTGAGACGCCCCTAGATGCTTACCTATTTGCAGATGCAGTAATGGAGGCAGGCATCCCCGAAGGAGTAATCAATGTCGTCGCTGCAGGGCGCGAAGTAAGCGAATACCTAGTTGCGCACCCTCAAGTCGACAAGGTCTCATTCACCGGCAGCACCGCTGTTGGCCGTCGTGTCGCGTCAATCTGTGGAGATCAGATCAAGCGCTGCACCCTTGAACTAGGTGGAAAGTCAGCAGCGATTATTCTCAGCGACGTAAACCTCGATGATGCACTGCTCGACCAACTTCTAATGGCTGGCCTAATGAACAACGGACAGGTTTGTGGTGCGCAGTCAAGAATCCTCGTACCCCGTGCGCGCTACTCAGAGATTGTTGAGGCAATCGGAGATGGCATGTCAAAGATGATTGTCGGAGACCCTAACGAAGACTCCAGCCAACTTGGGCCGCTAGTTGCCGAGCGCCAGCGCACTCGCGTTCTTGGGTATATAGAGGCAGGTAAGGCCGAGGGCGCAAGAGTTGTAGTGGGTGGAGGCCGACCTGACGATCTCGATAAAGGTTGGTACGTCTCACCAACACTCTTCGCAGACGCCAATAACCAAATGAAGATTGCTCGCGAGGAGATCTTCGGACCAGTGTTAACTGCGATTCCGTACGACACGGAGGCTGAGGCTGTGGCGATTGCCAACGACTCCGAATACGGCCTATGTGGTTCGGTGTGGACCTCAGATATTGAGCATGGAGGCCAGATTGCTGCTCAGGTTCGCACCGGAGTTGTTGCCATTAACTCTGCAACCATCCTTGACTTCAATGCTCCCTTCGGAGGATTCAAGAACTCTGGACTCGGGCGCGAGCTCGGACCCGAGGGACTGGATGCATATACCGAACTTCAGTCCATCATCCTCCCCGCTTCTGGCTAAATAATGGATAAGGAGTAGCCGGCTTCAATGCTATTTATTTAATCCGAGGGGCGCTGCGGCGCCCCTCGGTCGCGTCTGCGTAACCTATGCCCCATGCAACCATTTGGCTCCCGCAAAAAAGAGGCATGGCCGGGCATGGGTACTGTGCTTGCGCTGCTTTCACTATCAGTTATTTGGCACTCTGCCGCGCCGTATACCGGTTGGTCGCGAGTAGTAGCGATCTCGCTAGAGGGAGCGGCATTGATCTCAGCTCTCACCATCAGCGGAGAGACCCCTAGGTTTCGACGCGCCGCTCTGGTCTTGATCCCAGTTGCTCTAATACTCGCAATATTGGGTGCGGCGACAGGTGGTGAGGTTGGGCTCCTCACAACATCCATACTTGGGCTGATGATCGTCATAGTCTCCCCCATTGCAATTATCCGAGCAGTGCTTAGACACCCGATCATTAACCTTCAGACTGTTGCCGCAGCGGTCTGTATCTATTTGATCCTCGGTCTATTATTCGCATACATCCTTGGGATTGAGTCAACGATCGATAAAGGGGCTTTCTTCGCAGGGGCAGACCGCCCATACGGTCCAGACCTTCTGTATTTTTCTTTCACAACTCTCACGACTACCGGCTACGGAGACATAGCAGCGCTCACACGTATTGGGCGCACCACCGCAATCGCCGAGGCCATGATTGGTCAGCTCTACCTAGTAACGGTTCTCGCGATTTTGGTAAGTAACCTCGGCAAAGGCCGGCGAGTTGAGGCTGGCGCGACAAGTGCAGATCAGGAGCAGGGAACATGATCGAGATAACTGATTTCGAGGAGCGTAAGAATGCACTTCATCGGCATTTGATTCCTGCGAGTGAGCGGCCTGCTTCATCGGCTCGAGGGGTTCACCACATCGCGATGATCTGCTCTGACCCAGAGGTAACGATTGCGTTCTACCAAGGGGTACTCGGTTTTCCGCTCGTCGAGATATTCGAGAACCGTGATTATTTAGGTTCTATGCACTTCTTCTTCGATATTGGCGAGGGGAACTTGCTTGCCTTCTTTGATTTTCCAGGGCTTGGGCTCGGGGAGATTATCGAGGCCCACGGAGGGCTGCAGCACCTTGCAATATCAATGACGCCTGAGAACTTCGAGGCAGCAAAGCTGCGGGTTGAAGCCGCCGGTATCGAGTACCGCGGGCCAGACCTCGGGGTCAAGAACTCCATTTACATGCGCGACCCTGACGGAATACAGATCGAGATCCTTTCCCATCCTTTGCTTGATACCGACTTCGTTTAGGAGCACCATGCGCGCTGCAGTCTTTGAGTCAGCAGGACAACCCTTTCTCATCGTCAACGACATTGAGATTGAGGATCCTCGTTATGGCGAGGTAAAGGTTCGCGTATCGCACTGCGGGGTCTGCCACTCTGACCTGAGCATCGTCAATGGCTCATTCCCAGTCGGGACCCCCGTCATTCTTGGTCATGAAGCAGCAGGTGTCGTTGAGGCCGTGGGCCCTGGCGTCACTTCGCTCGCGCCGGGTGACAAAGTGGTTCTTACCCCTACCCCAACCTGTGGCACTTGCTATTGGTGCGTGCGCGACGAGCACAGCCTCTGCGCGAATACAAGCGCCATCGCCCTCTCTTCTTTTCCAGATGGAACCACCCGCCTATCGCGCAATGGAGCGACTGTCTACCGTGGGCTCGGCGTTGCCGCATTCGCAGAGTTTGTTGTTACCCAAGAATCCGGAGCGGTAAAGGTTCCAGATGACACACCTCTTGATGTTGTCTGCGTAATTGGCTGCGCCATGCAGACCGGGGTTGGTGCAGTACTAAACACTGCAAATGTTGAGGCAGGCGCAACCGTCCTAGTCGCTGGCCTTGGCGGTATCGGGTTAGCAGTTGTTCAGGGTGCGCGGATCGCTGGAGCAACGCGCATCATCGCCTCCGATCCACTACCCGAGCGTCGCGCAGCGGCGCTTCGTTTTGGAGCCACGGATGTAATCGACCCGACATCCGATAACGTCGTAGCGGCATCACACTCGCTTACTGGCGTTGGTGTTGATTATGCATTCGAGGCCGCAGGCAAGGCAGCACTTATCGGCCCGCTACTAGATGCTTGTCGAGCAGGTGGCTCAACTATCTGCGTCGGAGCACCTGGTCTGGACGAGAAGATAGTCATCGACCCTGCGGTGCTTTTCTCAACCACTGGGAAGAAACTGCTTGGGTGCCTCTTAGGTAGCGTTAACTCCCGCCGAGAGATCCCACGCCTTGTCGAACTATGGAGACGCGGACATCTAGACCTCGAGGGAATGATCACGAGGAAGGTTGATCTCGCCGAGATTGACTCTGCCTTCGACGACCTAGTCGCAGGTCGAGGAATTCGCACAGTCGTCTCGATCTAAGCGCTTCGATCTAAGCGCTACTTAGCGGTGTCGTAACCCGACTCGAGTCCAAACTTTGGAAATGCCCCAAAGATCCCGTGCTCGTGTAGTCCGTAACCAACCTGATCGCCAATCTCAAAACGAGCGACATGGTCAACGAGGCCGAACCACCCCCACGTCTCGAGCTCTGCCATGCTCCAAGTCTTCGACTCAACAACTAGCTCGGTTCCGCGGTACATACCGTGGCGAAACTCATCACCGACTCCATAACCAGTGCCGATAGCAATGTAGGAGTGAAGGAGCGGGGTAACAACAACCTCGAACCCTCCGCCAGGAGCATCTGGAAACTTCAGCTTGCTCTGAGTGGAGATCATCCTGGTGCCGGAGTCAAGCCGATGCTCAAACTCTGGGCGACCGAGCCACTCGGGCTCTCTTGATCTATCGGCCCAGATACGTACTGACTCCTCAATCGTGCGATGGCCGTCCGGCTCCTCCTGAACGATGTAGAGAATCGAGAAATCATCAAACTGCATCGGCGCGTAGTTCCATAACCCAACCATCTGCCCGACCTCTTCGCGAATTCCAGAGGGCTCGGTCTCCCCTACAGGGCGCACACCCCATGAGCGGTCACGAGTCCCCTTCCAGCGATCCGGGGTTACTGAGAAACTCTCCCCTGCTACCTCGACGCTGCCACTCCAGCAACCAGTCTGCGCAAAACGCATCGTGTCGAAGAGAACGCGACCGAACTTGCGCACATATTGGCGCGGCTCTTCGAAGGCGGGGATAGCACCCTCCCATGTCACGTCACACGCAATTGCTCGATCCTCCTCTGCTCCCTTTGGTGGATCGAGAATGAAGCGGACTCGCTGAAGCGGCTCGATGATCTCAACACGAAACGGACCGACGGAGGTATCCATGCGGTCACCTAATAGTTTGGAGGCACGAACTACGTGGTACTCCTCACCCCTGCGCACGCTCGCGAATGC
>JBAXPT010000003.1:0-29813 GCA_037132095.1 Actinomycetes bacterium | reverse complement strand
CTCGTTACCGATGAAGCCAAGACCATCGCATTGCGAAATGCGCTCGTTCCGCCAACATGATCAATATGCGCATGAGTCAGGACGACTCTACGAACGGGTAGGCCTAGAGAGTTTACTGCTGCGGCAAACGGCTGCCACTGCTCGGGAACCATCAGGGTGTCGATCACTGTTAGGCCGTCGTCATCAATCACAACGCCTGCATTACTCACACCAGACTCGCCGCCAGGCTGGAGCCAGACCATTACTCCGTCTGCGATTTCATGCAGGGTGAGGGTTGGGGAGTCGCTAGCCACAGGTTCAGAGTACCGGCCCCGGAGGGTATTTAGCGATGCCGAGTAGAAGCGAGACTCGATTGATGATTACGCTCCACCCCTATGTCAGAACGCACACGATCCCTGCCCCGTCGCTCATGCCTCTCAGTACCAGGCTCGAGCGAGAAGATGCTTGCCAAGGCCCCCGGCCTCGGAGCCGACATGGTGTTCCTCGATCTTGAGGACTCCGTATCGCCGCTCGAGAAAGAGGCTGCGCGCTCCAAGGTCGTAAATGCCATCAAGTCGCAGGACTGGGGTGAAGCAGTCCTCTGCGTCCGTGTCAATGCATGGGATACAGAGTGGACCGTCTACGACATCCTTGAGGTAGTCGGAAACGCAGGTCCTCGTCTTGAGGAGATCATGCTCCCCAAGGTTCAGAGTGCTGCCGAGATCGTCGCGATGGATCTTCTCCTCACACAGGTCGAGAAGAAGGCTGGTCTGCCAAATGGACATATTGGTATCGAAGCCCAGATTGAGACAGCGCGCGGACTGATCAACGTCGAAGAAATATGTGCGGCATCCTCACGACTTGAGACCATCATCTTTGGCCCGGCTGACTTTGCTGCATCGATTGAGATGCCGGTACTCACGGGTGGAGTGCAGATCGATGAGTACCCTGGCGACCACTTCCATTACGTCTTCTCGAAGATATTGATGGCGGGGCGCGCTAACGGTCTGCAGGTCATTGATGGACCATTCCTTAAAATCCGCGACCATGACTTGTTCCGCGACTACACGAATCGCACCAAAGTCCTTGGATACGACGGCAAGTGGGCGCTGCACCCCGAGCAGGTTGTGATTCTAAATGAGTTATTTACACCGACTCAGGAGCAGTTCGACCGAGCATTCGACATTCTCGATGCTTATGAGCAAGCCACTACAGAGGGCGAGCGCAAGGGTGCAGTCATGTTCGGTGACGAGATGATCGACGAGGCGAGCCGCAAGATGGCTACCAAGTTTGTTACTCGAGGATCTCGCGCAGGGATGACTCGTAGCGCGGAGTAGGCAAAACGGCAGGCCTTAAATTTTTGTGGGTCTTACCCCTCTAATGCTTGCTCCGTAAGCCTGCGAGCGATTACGCGAAGGCAGAGAGTCTCGTCTGCTCCCTCGAAGATGGAGAGCACGCGAGCGTCAACGAAGTAGCGAGATACGTCGTACTCCTCTGCATACCCCATGCCGCCGTGGAGCTGCATGGCTTCGCGAGTTACCCACTCTGCTGCGCGGCATACGTAGGCCTTGACCATCGAAGCCTCAAGAGCACCTTCGCCGCGAGCCATCATGCGAGATACCTCATAGGAGAACTGACGCCCCGCGCATATGAGTGCAGCCATCCTCGCCAACTTTGCCTTAGTTAGTTGGTACTCAAAGACTGGCTTCCCAAAGACGCGTCGATCAAGTGTGTATGCGAGCCCAGCCTCGAAGGCGGCCTGCATGAGCCCCACTGCTCGCGCTGCGGTCTGAAGCCTGCCGTTCTCGAAGCCCTCCATCTGAAAGTAGAAACCTTTGCCGAGTCCGCTCTCTCCGCCGATCAATGCACCTGCTGGAACGTGCCAATTGTCGAAGGCAACCTCATATGAATGCATTCCGCGATACCCGAGGGTGTCGATTGCTCGACCCTCCATCTTCCCGCCGAGTCCGTCTTCGAATGCGAAAGAGTGTCCGGATGCTGGTGGCTTCTCGACCACAAATACTGAGAGACCACGGTGACCCTTGGAGCGGTCGGGATCAGTGCGAGCAAGCAGCATGATTGTGTCCGCGCGCCCTGCAAATGTGCACCAGGTCTTTACGCCGTTGATCGCGTACCCATCTCCATCGGGTGTCGCCATAACATTTACACCTGCTACGTCCGATCCGAAGTCGGGCTCTGTGACCATTACCCCAACGATGCGCTCGCCAGATGCAATCTGTGGAAGCCAACCGTGTTTCTGCTCTTCAGTCCCACCGCGCACAATCGCGCGAGTGAGAATCTCTGGGCGCGTAATCAGTGCACCCCCTGCGCCAAGAGATCCCCAAGACAACTCCTCGGTTGCAACACACATGGCGAGATAATCCGACTCGCCACCTGCAGCGAAGCCTCCGTACTCCTCTGGAACGGAGAGGCCGAAACCGCCGATCTCTGCCATTCCTTGGAGGATCGACTCAGGTATGTCTTCGTTGTTGCGGTGAATGTGCTCAGCAACGGGGCGAATCTTGTCATTCGCAAATCTGTGGAACGTGTCGCGCACCAAATCAAACTCATCGTCGAGGTGAGCAGGGCCGGTGCCTTTCTTCATAACATCGTCAGCAAGCAACTCTAAAAACTCAGGGGAGCGGAATAGGGATACAAACTCTATGAAGGGGGAGAGCACAACTGCATCTACGCCCCAAGAGTCTTGGCGCCCGAATATTCGTGACTCAAGGTCCGCGATGACGTCTGCGATATACGCAAAAGAGAGACGCGCCTCAAACTCTCCATGCAGTGCGTATGCGAGCATGACCTGCGAACCCGCCACTGCACTCGCAGCATGAGCAAGGTCATACGCAGCAATTTGTTGTCTATCGAGGAGGTCGACTGAGATGCGCCCATTCTCGACGGAGCGTGTAGCGAGTGTCTTCGAGGCCGTATCGATAATTAAGGCGGCGGCCTCTACGAGCGCTACGGCTGTTGCGTGATGTGCAGTGGCGTTGAGTTCAGTCATAGTCATGAGCCTACCGACGCTGCGTGGTTGGCTCCGAAACTGAGGCCAAGTGTTGAGGCCCGTATCTCAACGTGGAATTCCTTGGTGGTGCTTGTCCTTAGAGAATCGGGATTGTCGTTCGGGTAGTCGTGGTGGTAGTGGAGCCACGCGGGCGCGTGGTAGTCGTTGAGGTAGAGGAGGTGGAGGAGGTAGACGAGGTAGATGAGGTTGTCGAGGATGATCCTGTGGTCCCGGTAGTCCCTGTGCCCCCTGTCACTCCGCTTACTCCCGAGGCACCGGTCGCTCCACTCGCTCCGGTTGATTGGGTCGCTGGGCCGAGAGTCGATGGTCGAGTGCCGGGGATATAGGTCGACCCCTTCGTCTCGACAACGCGTTGCAGGTATCCGGCTACTGCTTGATCGCGTATACGCCAAATGAGGTCAATCTCATCGAATACAGCGCCTCCTAGGTACTCGCCACCCGCAGGGGATAGGTGCACGCCATCTCCAGCGCGTGCCAGTATCGAGTCGCCGCTTTCATCAATGATTCGAGTTGCATAATCTCCATTGGCATCATCGAAGAGGCTATAGCCATCAATCCAAACAACGCTTGGGAAACGCTTCGCTACGTTGCGCTGAAGTTCTCCGATCTGGCGCGCCCCATTATTGATCTTTGCGTCCTTCATCACCGGGGGGGAGACCCAAAACACAGTTCGGTTTTGATCCCCAACAAGGATCTGCATCATCTCTTCGGTCTTCTTCTCGTACTCAATTGACCACTTAGGCCTAACAGGTTGCTGGCCTTCAACGATTGGAGAGTCCCCATCGAGTCGTTTGCCGGTCACGATCGGGTAGTCATTGGTTCCGATGATGAACGCAATTGCCTCCGGCTTGAGTCGAGCAATTTCAGATGTTGCTCGTTTGGGCCAGTTGAAAAAACCGGGGTTGGCTAAACCACTTGAGACGCGCGACTCGTATACAGGTGCGACTACTCCAGTATCTGCAGCGATACGCCCAAGGCCAGGCCCAAGGGATCCAGCAAGAGAGTCCCCACCGATCCACAACCGAAGCGGCTGATTCGCTGTGAGCGCTCGTCGTTTGGGTCCTTTAGTGAGTTCAACGGGGCGGTCGACAACGCGGTCTTGCTTATCAATAGTTTTCTCTCGCTCAGAGGGTTGAGATAGGAGGGAGAATCTCCCCCTCTCTGCGTACGCGACTGCGGAACCGACGATCATGACGATCAGAAGCGTTGAGAGCAGCAAGGTCGTTCGACGTTTGCGTTGATGTCGCCTGCGCCTTGTGTCAGCGCGCCGAGAGTGGGGGCTGATGTCGTCGGTTGCCATTAGGCGATGAATCGTACCGGGAAAAGGGGCACACGCAGCGTCGCGTCAGATGGAAAAGTCGGGGTTCTCGTCTGAGCGATCGGCTTGAGTTCGGTATAGATCTGCATACAGACCCCCGAGGTTAAGAAGTTCGTCGTGCGTGCCCTGCTCCACAATGCGGCCACCATCTACAACCACGATGCGGTCGGCTGCAACGATTGTAGAGAGCCGGTGAGCAATTACCAGAGCGGTACGCCCCTTGAGCGCCTCTGCCAAAGCACGTTGGATAGCGAGTTCTGACTCAGAGTCAAGATGCGATGTTGCCTCGTCGAGGATTATCACCGCTGGGCTCTTCAAGAGGACACGGGCAATAGCGATTCGCTGTTTTTCTCCGCCTGACATGCGGTAACCGCGTTCTCCAACGACTGTGTCATATCCATCGGGGAGTGTTGCTATTAGGTCATGGATTCGAGCCGCTCTGCATGCAGCCTCAATCTCGGCATCCGTTGCCTCTGGCTTCGCGTATCGAAGGTTCTCTCGAATGGACGAGTGGAAAAGGTGAGGGTCCTGCATTACGAATCCGATTGCAGCGTGGACGGAGTCCATTGTGAGCTCGCGAACATCGTGACCATCGATACGCAATGAACCCTCGACGACATCGGCGACGCGAGGTACCAGCATCGCTGTTGTTGTCTTGCCAGCGCCCGAGGGCCCAACGAGCGCTACGAATTCGCCTGGAGCGATTGAGAGATTGATGTCTTGGAGTATCCACTCTGATGGCTCTGAACCCGGGGCCCCACCATCCTCGAGGGAAGCGAGCGAGACTAAATCAGGGGCCGGGTGGCGGAACCAAACATGATCAAAATCAATTTGACCCTTAGGAGACTCAAGGGTCACAGCGGTCGGCGACTCGGTGACTATCGAGGGGAAATCGAGAATCTCAAATACTCGCTCAAATGAAACAAGAGCGGTCATAACATCGACGCGGGCGTTAGTTAGCTGGGTAAGTGGCTGGTAAATCTGCCCCACATAGATAACGAAGGCTCCAACGGTACCGATGCTTATGGTCCCCACGATGGCCATGTGCCCGCCGACGTAATAGACGACTGCAGTCCCAACAGCGGCGACTAATCCGAGTGCAACAAACAGCACTCTTGAGTACATCGCGGTCTGAATGCCGATATCGCGAACTCGAGCTGCGCGTGATGCAAACTCGTCACGCTCTCTGTCGTGCGCTCCAAATAGTTTGACGACAAGCGCTCCAGCGACGTTGAAGCGCTCAGCGATTGTATTGTTCATTGAGGCGTTGACTACAAAGCTCTCGCGTGTAGCAGCCTGCAGGCGCTTCCCAATGCGACGAGCAGGGATGATAAATGCGGGGAGTACTACAAGGGTGAGGATCGTGAGGCGCCACTCGAGGGCGAGCATTACTGAGAGCGTCACAACGAGTGTTATTACATTCGAGATGACGGTACCGAGCGTTCCCGTCACTGCTTGCTGCGCACCGATCACATCGTTGTTCAGGCGGCTCATGAGGGAACCGGTTTGAGTGCGTGTAAAGAATGCAATGGGCATTCGTTGGACGTGGTCAAAGAGGGAGACGCGCATGTCGTAGATGAGCCCCTCACCGACGATGGCTGAGTACCAACGCTGAACGAGTGAGAGCCCAGCGCTTGCGATGGCGAGTGCTACAGCAGCGACAGCTAGCCCTATTACAAGCCCCTCATTTTTGTTAGGTACGGCGTTATCGAGCAGAGACCTAAAGAGGAGCGGAGGAATAACCCCCACAACAGCCGAGAGCACAACGGTGATGATAAATCCAATTAGAGCGCCACGATATGGGCCTGTCATTCCAAAGACGCGTCTAATTAGATCGCGTTCAAGGTGCTTGCCCTTCACGGCATCGGGGTCGTGCCTAAAACTCATTAGCGTTTGGTGCATCATGTGTCTTAGAACCTAACCCCTCGAGCCGCATTTTCTCCTAGGGCGTGTAGGCGGCTCGGTCAGTAAACTCTGATGCATGAGCCCTAAAGCATTCTCCACAGCGACCGACCCAGAGACTCGCTCCGAGTTGACGGCCTTAGTTCGAAAGTGGGTCGAACGTGAGGTGCTGCCTGTGGCCTCCGCCCTCGAGCACGCCGATGAATACCCCGAGGCTCTCGTTGAGCAGATGAAGGAGATGGGCCTCTTTGGGATCACGGTCCCTGAGGAGTACGGGGGCTTAGGGCTCGATCTCCTCTCCTACATCGCTGTAATAGAGGAACTCGCTGCCGGATGGATGTCGCTCTCCGGGGTCATAAATACCCACCACATTGCTGCCGGGCTACTTGTGACCCATGGAACCGACGAGCAACGATCCTCGCTGCTTCCGCGGATGGTCACTGGCGAGATGCGCGGTTGTCTATCTCTCTCCGAACCAGATGCGGGGTCTGATACCAGGAATATTTCGTGCCGGGCAGTTCGAGACGGCGATGAGTATGTAATAACCGGCACGAAGGCATGGGTAACAAATGGGGAACGCGCAGGTTTGGTTGCGCTCGCTGCTCGCACCGAAGAAGGCATTACTTGCTTCATGGTCGAGAAAGATCCCGGAGTCGCTTATCGCGGAATCACTGTTAGTAAAAATATCGGCAAACTCGGTTACAGGGGTCTTGAGACAGTTGAGATGGTCTACGACGCCCATCGAGTTCCAGCTAGCGCAGTTCTTGGTGGGGATGAGGGTGTAGGCAAAGGACTCGCCGCAATCCTTAGCGGTCTCGAGGTTGGTCGTATCAACATCGCTGCGAGAGCAGTTGGGGTTGCTCGTGCCGCATTTGAGGCCTCTATTAAATATGCCCAGCAGAGACAGACATTTGGCCAGCCCATAGCGGCTCATCAGGCGATAGCGCACAAACTTGCAGACATGGGTACTCAGCTCCAGGCAGCTCGCCTACTTACTGAGCATGCAGCCCGACTCAGGGCGGAGACCGGCCGGGCAGAGGTTGAGGCTGGAATGGCAAAGTTGTTCGCTAGCGAGGCGGCCCTTGATATCGCTACTGAGGCAATGAGAATCCATGGCGGAGTTGGATACACCACAGATCTCCCGATAGAGCGGTATTTCCGGGATGCGCCGCTGATGATTATTGGCGAGGGCACGAATGAGATACAGCGAACCGTTATCGCACGTGGGCTGCTCAAGAGATATGCAATCGAGGAGTAGCCACGCGTCGATGATTAGTTGGCTGATGATGAGTTGGCTAAGGCGATCGGTGGCATCGAGCCCTACCCCCTAGACTCTCCCCCCGAGGGCAATACCGCTACTTTTAAGGAACGCTTAAATCATGCTCAGAAGACTCCCGTTGCTCATCTCGTTATGCGCTGTTGTACTGCTATCTGCATGCAGCGATAGCCCGTCTACAAATTTCACTCGAGGAGAGTATGTAGACGGCCTGCTAGTTGGATACAAGGCTGACTCAACTCCAATCACAGCCACTGAGGCTCGATGCTTCGCTGAGTCAACGGTCGATGCAATTGGTGTCAATGCATTAAACGGTGCAGGGGTTAATCCAGCAACGGGCGCAACCTCCAAGCAGGTGAGAACCCTCCTTGAGGCTGATGATGCAGCGGCTGCGAAGCGTCTAGGAGCCTCGATCTCCAAAGAGTCATGCTTCAAGATCTCGACACTCTTGAAGGGTCAGATTTCAAGTGGTCTGCCCGGAGTGCTCGATGCAGACATTCAGTGCCTATCTGATGGCCTAGCGAAGGACCCAAATGTTCGCGCTGGCATGGTCAATGTTTTGATTGGGCGAGATGTTCCGACCCTCTTAGACACAATTAAAAAAGCCGGCGGGCCTGTCTCTGCTGGTTGTAACGTCGACTGGTCGAACTTTACGCCTGCGTCACCGCCGAGCGGCTTCCCGAGTGGCGCGACGGGCCTGTAGCGATCGGGCCTAGTTTTTGGAGCCACCAGAATCGTCTCGGGGTGGGAGGAGACGAAGAATTAGGGCTCCTTTCAGCGTTCTCTCCCCACTTTTGGCATGATCGTCCCATGACAATTCATGAGCGCCCATTCGGTCGGTACTACGAAGACTTCGAGATTGACGACATCTATAAGCACTGGCCAGGGAAGACCATCACGGAGGCTGACGATCATCTGTTCTGCATGATGACGATGAATCATCACCCGCTCCACACGGATGCGTGGTTTGCAGAGACGCAGACGCAGTTTGGCAAGAACGTTGTTGTCGGCAACCTGGTCTACTCCCTAGTGCTTGGGATGAGCGTCCCCGATGTGAGTGGATTAGCGATTGCCAACCTTGAGATAGAGACGCTGCAGCACAAGCGACCCACTTTCCATGGCGACACGATCTATGCAGAGACAAAAGTGCTTGAGAAGCGAGAGTCTTCAAGCAAGACAGATCGTGGTGTTGTAACTGTTGAGACGTTTGGGTACAACCAGCGCGGAGAAGAAGTTTGTTACTTCCGCCGCAAAGTGATGGTGCCTAAGCGGGAGGCCGCAAAGCCACGCCAGCGACCGTACGAGTCGTAGCCATTAATTAGCTATAACCCCCGACAAATCTTGAAGGGTTAAAGCTCTCTAAATCAGGACGCATCTTCGCTTGGGTTGCTTGCGCTGCTCGGGTCGCTCAGTCGAGATGCGGCTGGGAGTTTGCGGTAGAGCATGAATCCATACCCTGCTTGCACCGCGAACAGAGCGAGAACTATCACGCCAAAACCTGTGAAGCCCGCGAAAGCCATAGCGATCGCCACTATCACCACACCAGCTACGCCAAGCAGGGTGAGGGAGAGCATGACCGTATTTAGTGTCATCGACCCGCGCTCATTCATCGCTTCAAGAACTCCATAATCATTGGGTTTACTAACTCTGGCTTCTCAATGTGCAAGAAGTGACCAGCATCTGGAATCACAGCAACATCGAGTCCGCCGAGGTAGTGAGGTCGCAGTTCGTCCTCTTTCACGAGTTGCTCGCCCATGCATCCGTCGTCCGCTCCGTGAAGGTAGAGCGCAGGAATAGTGATCGGAGAAATAAACCCTGCCTGCACTGCGTCTAGGGCGGGGTCGCTCGCGAGTGTTCCGTGGACGAAGCGGTAGTAGTTCAGCGCTGCGGTGAGAGTGCCAGGAGATGCAAGCGTCTCCTTAAGTGCGCGCATATCTTCAGGGTCAGGGGTATACCCCGGAGACCAGTCCTCCCAGAGCTTGTCGATGATTGCGAAGTCGTTCATCGGAACCACAAAATCGGCTGTAGGCATCTGGAAGAAGAACTGGTACCACATGCGCTTGAGCTGTTCGGGCTCCATCAGGTAAGCGCCCATCGCAAGTGCGTGAGGAACTGCAATGGCGACCATCTTTGAGAAGCGCTCCGGGCGATGCGCTACTGCGGTATGAGTTGTGATTGCTCCCCAGTCGTGGCCAATGATTACAGCCTCGTTATCTCCGGCGAGTTCATCTGCAAGTGCAAGCGCATCAAGTGCGAGCGATGCGACTTGATAATTACCGTCAGTTGCTAGTCCGGTAGGGGCATAACCCCGCAGCCATGGCGCGACTGCGTGGTAGCCAGCCTCAGCGAGAAGCGGCATGAGATAGCGCCATGTGGGTGCGTGGTCTGGGAACCCATGCAAGCAGAGAGCAAGGGGCCCATCTTTGGGGCCGGCCTCTAGGTAGGCAATGTCAATGCCGTTTGAGGTGATGCGTGAGGGGCTTGTTTGTGAGGATGTAGTCATGAGGGCAGAAGTTACTCCGCCTCCGTGGCGTGCGTTGAGCCGTCGGGGTCGTAGCATCTAAATATCGAGATGATTTACTCGCTCTGGAGGGCAGTTGTCGCAGACAGTTATACGAACCGAGGGCCTGACCAAGGTCTACCCAGGCGATATTCGTGCAGTAAACGGCCTTGACCTTGATGTAAAGCAGGGCGAGATATTTGGCCTACTTGGCCCGAATGGCGCAGGTAAGACAACCACGGCTGGCATGCTCACGACCCGAGTGGTTCCTACCAGCGGTCGAGCATGGGTTGGTGGGGTTGAGGTTAGCGAGCACCCTGCACTTGTGAAGCAGGTCATCGGAGTCGTTCCGCAGTCCAATACTCTTGACCGATCCCTCGATGTGCGAGAGAACCTTTATTTCCACGGTCGCTTCTTTGGAATGGGGGCGAAGGAGTCGCGACGTGAGGCGGATCGGTTACTAGAGGTATTTCGTCTTACAGAGCGCGCAACCGCTCCTGTGCTCGCTCTCTCAGGTGGCATGGCGCAGCGGCTGATGGTCGCCCGAGCGATTATGCATCGGCCGTCAATCCTTTTTCTTGACGAGCCAACAGCAGGTCTTGATCCGCAGAGCCGCCTAGCGCTCTGGGAGATTCTCGGCGACCTGCATAGAGATGGTCAGACAATCTTGTTGACCACTCACTACATGGAGGAGGCAGACCAACTCTGTGCCCGCATCGCAATCATTGATCATGGCGAGTTGCTAGCTCTTGATACACCCGAGGCGCTGAAGAAGTCTGTCGGCGCGGACACGGTAGTAACGGTCTCCGCTCATGGAGATCTAGAGGAACTAAGCGAGGTGCTGCGCACGAAGGTGCCTGGCGCTTCGACCGCTCGCTGCGTCGATAATGCTGTTGTATTAGAGGTATCGGGCGGGGGTGGAGTTCTTCCGATCGTGATCGCGACCGCGGACGCGGCTGGCTTTACCGTCACCGACCTATCCATTGCAGAACCAACACTTGAGACAGTCTTTATCAACTTGACGGGGAAGGACCTGCGGGACTGATGGCTAACGCGACCGATCCAACTGCATCAATAACAACTACATCAATATCAACTACGCCCATAGCGACACGATCGGCATCGAAGGCTTCGTGGACTGCATTTCGCGCTTTGTTGCTCCGTGACCTAACTGTTCTCCGCAAGTCGCTTAAAGAGTTCATCCCACGCACCTTGCTCCAACCATTCATGCTTGTATTTGTCTTCGCTTATGTATTCCCGAAAATTGGTCAGGGGGTAGGCGGTGGAGGAGCGGCAGCCGCGGCATTTAGTACGCAACTAATTGCAGGGGTAATTGGACTCGCCGTGATATTCCAAGGCATTCAGTCTGTGGCCCTCCCGCTAGTGAATGAGATTGGATTCACGCGTGAGATTGAGGACCGTGTCCTTGCTCCGTTGCCAGTGGGAATGGTCGGTGTAGAGAAGATCGCAAATGGTGCAATCAATGGGCTCATCGCTGCGGTATTGGTATTCCCCATCGCAGCGATAGTCCCAGCCACCCCCGTGCATCTTCAGATCAAGTGGCTTGAACTCATTACCCTCGCACCTCTATCCGCGATTACGGCAGCATCTCTTGGGCTTTATTTCGGAACCAAGTTTGAGCCCCGGCAGGTTCCCATGCTCTTTGGTGTAATCGTGCTTCCAATCACTTTCCTCGGCGCGGTCTACTACCCATGGTCCGCTCTCAGTGGCGTGAAGGCCTTCGGCGTTCCCTGGCTGCAGATACTTACTCTTGCCAATCCGTTGGTCTATATGTCGGAGGGTTTCAGGGCTGCGCTCACTCCCACTCCGCATATGAGCCTCTGGGCTGTTTATCCAGCGCTGATGGGCTTCTCCCTGCTCCTAGGAGTTCTTGGTGTAAAGGGATTCCGTAAGCGGGTCCTGTCTTAAGCCGATGTTGGATCCCAGTCAAGGTTCAAAATCGGGGCTAATACGAGGATTAACCGTTGGGCCGAGGTCTTGGAGGCCATAGGTCACATTTAACACCTGGCACTTTCGCAACAGATACCCATGCCGGTAACGTTCCCTCCCTTATGTCTCGGGGGATGAACGTAACTTTCTATGGGGTACGCGGCTCAACGCCCTGCGACGATCCCGCTCTTGCGCGCTATGGCGGCAATACCTCCTGCGTAGTGATTGAGATCCCCGGAGCAGATCCAATCATTCTCGATCTTGGAACAGGTCTGCGAACCTATGGGGACTCACTGGTTGCCTCAGGTAATGCAGCTGGGTGGAGGGGCTCGGTGCTCCTGACTCATCTCCACTGGGATCATGTCCAAGGATTCCCATTCTTTAAACCACTACATCAACTCGGCAGTGAAGTAGATATCTACGGCCCCGATCACGGGGAGGCACCACTCTCGGAGATGGTTGGGCGTTTTATGGGACCCCCATATTTTCCGATTACTCCAGCGGAGCTAGGCGCAAGTGTGCGGTTCCACGATGTATCTCCCGGGAGTTTCAAAATTGGGGACGCGGTTGTCACTGCTCTCGCTGTTCGTCATACCGGACCCACCCTGGGCTTTCGCGTTGATTGCGACGATGTGTCAGTCGTCTACATGCCAGATCATGGCCCCGGATGCTCTTCTCTTGATGATGACTTCGTTCCGCAGGATGTAATCGACCTTTGCAACGGTGCAGATCTGTTAATTCACGATGCTCAGCACACGCTCGATGAGTATCCGGAGAAGCGACACTGGGGTCATAGCAGCGTTAATTATGCTGTAAAAGTAGCCATTTCTGGGCGTGTTAGGAGTCTGGCGCTATTCCATCATGATCCAATGCATGATGATGCGGAGATTGACTCCATAGAGCAATACGCTGCTGAAATTGCAAGATCAGATGGCGCCGGGCTTGAGGTTTTTGCAGCACGCGATGGTCTAGAGCTCAAGATCGAGCCGACCTTGCTAGACCTAACGCCGCAAGTTGAGAGAGCCGACCGATGACAGGCCATCCAGACGAGAATGTGATTGGCCCAACAGCGAACGAGTTTCGAGATGCACTTGGGCACTTTGCCACTGGGATCACGGTCATCACGGCCATGGATGACGAGGGACCTGTTGGGCTCGCAGCGAACTCATTTACATCCGTCTCGCTCGATCCTCCGCTTGTGCTCTTCTGCCCAGCCAAGGCTTCATCAAGCTGGCCGCGTATAGAGCGGGCTAATAGTTTTGCAGTCAATATTCTCGATCATGATCAAGAAGATGTGTGCCGCATCTTCGCGACTCCCGGAGAGGATCGATTCTCTAAGGTTGCTTGGCATCTCTCGCCGAGTGGCTCACCTCTGCTTGATGACGTGCACGCGTTTTTGGATTGTGTGCTCCATGAGGTCCACGACGGTGGCGATCATTGGATAGTCGTTGGGCGCGTAATAGATCTTGGAATCGAGGCCGACGCAGGACCACTCCTCTATTACCGGGGCCAATACGGCCGATTAGGCGAGTAGCGCCCAACGGCCGGTAAAAACCCGCCTGTAATCTGAATAATCATCCCCTACAGGTGTCGCTCCTGTAGGCCGATACCCCCAAAGTTCCGGTAACTACCGGTCGACTTATTGAATGGGGGAGCAGAGTAGTTATGGATGATCTCAGCCTGCTCAGTGGGCACGCCGTTCTACGCGGCGTCGCTGACGTATCCGCACACCGTGAAGCGCATAGGCGCCGACGCCTTGTTCAAATCATTGCTGGCCTCGGGCTAATTGCGACAGTTCTCTACTGGAGGCTTCTCGCCGGTATTCCATTCACATTTGGATGGCCAGATATTCATCTCTCATCAGAGATGCAGCAACTCCTCCCTGGAGTGGCTCTCATCATCGTGCTCGGTGCTGTTCTCGTTGTTCCACTGCTCTCTGCTGGAAAGTCGCCGCACATCATGTATCGACCGAGCGAGATTCCGATCACTCTTGAGGATGTAGTGGGTCTCGGTGTAGTGAAAGAGGAGGTTGTCAAGACCCTGAACCTCTTTCTTGCGTTTAGAACTTTTAGGGACCGCATGGGTGGTAATCCGCGCCGTGCGATTCTCTTCGAGGGCCCACCTGGTACTGGTAAGACCTACATGGCTAAGGCAATGGCTCGTGAGGCGGGGGTTCCTTTCCTATACGTATCCGCTAGCTCGTTCCAGTCGATGTACTACGGCCAGACGAACCGCAAAATTAGATCTTTCTTCCGCAAGCTCCGCACCATCGCGCGTCGTGAAGGAGGAGCGATTGGTTTCATTGAAGAGATTGATGCCATTGCTGCATCGCGCAGCGGCGTGCGGTCGAGATCAACTGAAGGCACAAGCGGTGCGCATAGCAGCGACTCCTCGGGTATCGAGAGATCAACTATGTCTGAGGGAATCAGTGGCGTTGTTAACGAACTCCTGGTCCAGATGCAGTCATTTGACGAGCCCACTATCGGCAGTCGTATGCGGGGTGCGGTTATTGATCTTGTCAACAGGATGCTCCCCGAGATGAAGCAGTTTAAGAAGCGTCCTCCAGTCTCTTCAAACATTCTCGTTATCGGTGCCACCAACCGGGCTGCAGATTTAGATCCAGCGTTGCTGCGACCTGGGCGCTTCGATCGCTCCATTTCATTCGACCTGCCAAGCCGCAGCGGACGGCGCGAGATCATTGACTATTACCTTCATCGCAAGGCTCATGTGCCTGAGTTGGATCGTGAGGATCGCCGCGATCAGCTCGCAGCGATCACTCTTGGCTACTCGCCGGTGATGATCGAGCATCTATTTGATGAAGCTCTTGTCTGGGCACTGCGATCTAATCGCGAGTCGATGGATTGGACCGATGTTCATCAGGCCAAGATGACCGAAGAGATCGGGTTAAAGCAGCCTGTCGAGTACACAGATGAAGATCGTCGAACGATCGCTACACACGAATCTGGGCATGCAGTAGTTGCCTACCTCGTAGGGGTTGGGCGCAAACTTGAGGTCCTTAGCATTGTGAAGCGAAAGGATGCGCTTGGACTACTTGCGCACTCTGATACTGAGGAACGTTTTACCCGTACTCGTACAGAGCTCATCGCTGCGATTCAAATCTCATTTGGTGGGATGACCGCTGAGGAACTCTTCTTCGGTGAGGCTGGAACCGGGCCAGGTGGCGACTTGGCATCTGCAACAAAAATCGCAGCACAGATGGTCGGATCCTTCGGGATGGCAGGGACCTTGGTCTCATTCGATGCTATTGAGCCTGGCCCTGTCTCAATGGGAATTGTCGGCAAGGTTCTAGGTAACGACGACGCACGCAGAGCCGTCGAACGAATCCTCGATCGAGCCAAGGGAGATGTGCGCGGGTTGCTCGACGCAAACCGCGATCTTGTTGAGGCGTTACGAGACGAACTTCTTCGTTTTGACGAGCTAGTCGGAGATGAAATTCTTAGTGTCCTCCATAAAGCGGAGGCCGCGCGTGAAAGGGCAAACAAATGATTATTAACTCACCTATACATCCAGTACGTATTCGTTGCAGTGACCAGGGGGCTGCCTCTCTCGCATGGGATGCAGCGAACCAAGGCCTCCCAATTGTGCTGCTTGCGGATGGAAACCCAGTCATCGCTGGCCGACTGGCAGCGGAGCTAACCGCAGCCCGAGCCAGAGTTGTAGTGATGGTCGGGTCTCCTGATGACCCTGCGGTTCAGGCCGTTGTAGACCAGCTTGCTAAAGAACTCTTTGGCCACGAGATCTAAGACGAGTCCCGTCTCCAAGGAGTAGTAGGCCAAGTCGGCTCGGGTAGCCTCAGTAGTTGGTAGCCAAGCGAAATCCTCGCACGGCACGCGAGGAGCCAGTTGAGCGCCGAGACCACCGATACCTCCGAGATTACTGAGACCGGAGCAACGAAAAGCGAGATTGATCAGCGCGCTGAGCGGGATCTTGCGGCGCGCACTGCTGGTTGGCGCCTAATGGTCGAGGCAGTTCGCCCCCAAAAATGGTGGATTGTTGTTGGGGTTGCATCCGGGTTCATCTGGACACTGGCACGTCTCGCAGTACCTCAATTAGCTGCTCGCGCAGTAGATGACGGGATACGTGGAGACGACCTCCATTTGGTACTTCTTCTCACGCTCGCGATGCTTGCAGTTGGGGTAGTGCAGGCGCTCACCACTGGCCTTCGTCGGTACTGCGCGTTTCGTATCGCACTAAGAACCGAGACCGACCTCCGTACCCGTCTATTCGCCCACCTACAGCGCCTACATTTCGCGTTCCACGATGAGGCCCAGACTGGCCAGCTAATGGCTAGGGCTAATAGCGACCTTCAACAAATAAATACGGTGGTAATTCTTCTCCCGCTCACAGCGGCGAGCATGCTCACCATGATCGGCGTGCTCACCATCATGATGATGAAGAGCGTTGTCCTAGCAGTGCTAGCACTTGGCCTACTCCCGCTCTTGAATCGCGCGTCTACACGATTCTCATCGCGTATCACGCCCGCGAACCTTGCTCTACAGGAGGAACTCTCCGGTCTATCTGGAGTGGTCGAGGAGTCTTTGTCTGGCATTCGAATTCTCAAGGGCTTTGGTGCCGAGAGATTGCAGGTAAAGCGCTTAGACGACGCCGCCGATGGCGTGCTTAAGCAAGCATTGCGCGCGGCGAAACTACGCGCTGGCTTCATGCCCCTAATTGATCTGCTCCCGACCCTCTCATTGGTCGCGATTATTTGGTACGGCGGGCACTTGGTGTTAGACGGCCAATTGGAGATAGGCGACATTCTCGCCTACAACCTTTACGTATTGATGCTCATCTGGCCTCTGCGCATGGTCGGCATGCTGGTTGCGCAATCATCGAGGGCATCTGCAGCGGCTGGACGGATTCATGAAATTCTCTCGACCGATGTGGCTGTGGATGATCCACTAAATCCGATACCACTCCCAGATGGGCCAGGGAATCTTTTATTTGATGGGGTTTCTTTTGGTTATGGCCCTGGGCGCCTCGTCTTGGATGGCCTGGATATATCTATTACCGGTGGAGAGGCTGTTGCGATTGTCGGGGCAACAGGAAGCGGCAAGACAACGGTGGCGCGGCTCGTCCCGCGTTTCTATGACGTTGCTGCTGGGCGAGTCTCGATCGATGGAGTAGACGTACGCGATCTGCGAGTCAGCGAACTTCGAGATGCGGTTGGAATTGTTTTTGAGGACACCTTCTTATTCTCGGATTCGATTCGTCGTAACATTGCCTTCTCTGATCCCGGCGCCTCCATCGAGACTATTGAACGAGCAGCGCGCCTATCTGGTATTCACACTTTCATTCAGAGCCTTCCTCAGGGATACGAGACACTTATCGGAGAGCACGGATACTCCTTATCGGGTGGTCAGCGTCAGCGCATTGCAATCGCACGCGCCGTGTTACACGACCCGCGAGTACTGATCCTTGATGATGCAACATCTGCGGTTGACCCAAGTAAAGAGCATGAAATTCGAGCGGCACTCGCTGAAGTCATGGAGGGGCGTACGACTCTGATTATCGCCCATCGGCCAGCGACAATCGCGCTGGCCGATCGCGTAATTCTCCTAGATGGTGGGCGCTGTATCGCCTCGGGCACTCATGAGGAGTTGCTTGCTAGCAATGAGAGATATCGCGAGATACTCGCTCGCTCTGACTCCCCAGAGTCTTCGAGTCTGGAGGGATCCGAGTGAGGGGCGGGTGGGTCGAGTCGGGGCCGCTCGATGACGAGTCGCGCATAGACCGTGCAGCCGCAGGGAGAGTGGTGCTGCGTCTTGGAAGAATGCTTCGCCCACAACGTAGGGCGATACTGCGGGCAGTCTTTCTCCTCATTTTTCAGACAGCGGCGTTACTCGCCTCGCCCCTCGTCGTTCGTTACGCAGTTGATGCAGGGCTCGTCGGTAAAAGCGGACGGGCAATAAATATCGCAGCTGTGGTGTATTTGATTCTTGCAGTAACAAGCGCTCTGCTTGGCAGATCTGTCATCTGGGCTGTGAGCCGTATTGGTGAGGACTTCCTACGGTCGCTGAGAGCGCGTGTCTTTAGGCATCTCATTAATCTTGATCTTGGCTTCTTCGAACGTGAGAAGACCGGGCGCCTTGTCGCTCGCATGACCTCCGATATTGATGCATTGCAGGAGTTGGTTTCCCAAGGGCTAGTGATGTTCGTACAGAACGCGCTCATCTTCGTCGGCACCCTCGTGGTTATGAGCCTTCTCTCATGGCAACTAACTCTCTGCACAATTATTGTCGTGCCTCCGGTGATTTTTGCCAGCCTCTGGTTCCGCAAGCGATCTAATACTGCGTACCTCGAAGTACGCGACCGCGTTGGCACCAACCTCTCAACGCTCCAAGAGGGGCTTGAGGGCGTACGAGTTGTGCAGGCATTTGGGCGCGAGGGCGGGTTCATCGAGCGCTTCGAAGAGACGAACGAAGCGCAGTATGACGCAAATATCGCTACAGTAAATATCGCGACTCGATACTTTCCGTTCGTGGAATTTATAGGTGTTGTTGGGCTTGCAGTTGTTGTGGGTGCCGGTTCATACTTTGTGGACCGAAACATCCTCGAGGTTGGGACCGTGCTCGCGTTCGTGCTCTATCTCAACAACCTCTTCGAGCCGATTCAACAGTTAAGTCAGTTATACAACACGGTTCAGTCCGCTGCGGCGGCTCTTAACAAACTCTTCGGACTGCTTGATACTCCTAATTCTGTGCCAGAGAAGCCAGGGGCAATCGACCTGCCGCTGGCCGGAGCGTTGATGGTCTCGGGAGTGGCCTTCGCCTACGGAGGTGGTCCCCCCGATACGGATGGCGTATCGCACCCGGTGGGGCCGATAGTTCTCAATGACGTCTCTATCACTGTTGCTGCGGGGGAGCGCGTCGCCCTTGTCGGGCCTACAGGGGCAGGGAAATCAACGCTCGCAAAACTCATGGCTCGCTTCTACGACCCAATCGAGGGTGATGTGAGTTTTGGCGGCGTCTCCCTGAGGGATGCAACTCGCAGATCACTAAGAGAGCGCATTGCAGTGGTGCCGCAAGAAGGGTTCTTGTTTGCGGGAACGGTGCGCGACAACATCCGCGTTGGGTCGCCGGAAGCAAGCGACGCCGATGTGGATGCTGCAGTCGATGCACTTGGGTTACGCGAGCACTTTGAGTCATTCCCTGAGGGGCTCGATACTGAGGTGCGCGAACGCGGCTCCCGCCTCTCTGCAGGCGAGAAGCAACTCGTCTCGCTTGCAAGAGCAGCACTCGCCGACCCGACAGTGTTGGTGCTCGATGAAGCAACATCTAATCTTGATCCCGGTACCGAGCTTGAGGTCGAGCGGGCGCTTGAGGCATTGACGCAGGGGAGAACTGTGATTGTTGTTGCGCACCGTCTCTCCACTGCGCAGCGCTGCGACCGCGTGGCAGTCGTTGCCGATGGTCAAATTCTCGAGATTGGCACGCATGATGATCTCGTCTCGCGAGGTGATGCATATGCAGCGCTATTCGCGGCTTGGACTAGAACCGAGTAATTAGTGCTGCGCTGTCTGTCCTCTATTGGAGGATGACTACAGGCTCTAGGCGATGTGCAAACCGCCTTAGGGTCTGCATGACGGCAACCCCAACTACGAGAATGATCACTGCATTGGCAAGCGCCCCTGCAGCGTCCCAGGCAAGTGATGTGCCTACATAGAAACCCCAATACCTCTGCAGCGTCTCGGAGAATGAGAGGCCGGGCTCCCAAGAGAGTGCTCCGCCATCTCTTACAAATGGCCAGAACCAGAGATTAAGAATCGCTCCGTATAAGAAACCCCAGACCCATCCATAGGCGGCGAGGAGAATTATCTCGACGCGCTTCTCCATCCGCTGCGTCACGATCCCCAGAAAACCAGCACCTGCTCCCATCCATCCGAGAGCAAGCATCTGGAACGGAAGCCACGGACCAATTCCCCCTGTTACCAAAGCGCTTACAGACATCGACGCAAGACCGAGGAGCATTCCAAAACGAGGGCCAAATGCAGCACCGGCGAGGATAATAAGAAAGAAGATTCCGCTTCCTCCCCCAGGTAAATCAAGTAGACGTAGTAGTCCTGAAGTTGCAGCAAGCACCCCAAGAATTGCGACAGTCGCGCCGTTCATCGTGCCTCGGCGAATCTCTAGTGCCAATGCTGCAAGGACAATTACTCCAACAAGCGCTGCAAGAAGTGGTGCATCCCCTGCGTGGGCGGAGTTCGGTAGCGCATCTTGGGGCAACCAGAACGGGTAGAGAAATGCTGCGATGCCGAGGAGTGTTATGAGCAGGTAGACAAGGCGTGGTCGTGAAGCGCCTAATCCGAGACTGCGGCGCTTGACTTCGGTCGTGGGTGCCACACTCACTCTGCAATCACCATCTCTACCTCCTCAACGGTAAGGAATGGCGGCAAGACTCTTAGTACTTGAGGTGCAAACAGCGATCCAGATAGCACATGGCGTGCATCCCCCTCCGCGACTATCTCACCATCGCCGAGCACGGTCACCCGCGTAGCGCATCGAGCAGCGAGTTCAACATCGTGCGTAGCAAGCACAACTGCGCCCCCGCGTTCGGCATGGGAACGAACGCAGAGTTCTAATGCGGCACGCGATGCAGCATCCATTCCGCGTGTTGGCTCATCAAGGAGAAGAACCTCGGCACCACCAATTGCAACGGCTGCAATTGCAACGCGCTGCCTCTCACCGCCAGAGAGTCCTCGCGGATGGCGATGCTCAACCTCTCGCAGTCCGAGCGATTCAAGCCAGCAATCTATGGCACCTTCGTTGCGAGGCTTCCCAAGAAGGCGGAGCGTCTCTGCGAGTTCATCTCGCACTGTCGGTGCGAATAGGAGCGTGCCTGGGTCTTGGGGGACATACGCGATGCTTGAGTTCCCGACAATCTCTCCTGAAGTTGGAGAGATGAGGTTGCTAAGAGCACGAAGAAGAGTGGTCTTACCAGAGCCGTTTCGCCCTAGGAGTGCAATGACATCTCCTGCAGCAATCTCCATGCTGACTCCGTGCAGAACCCTTCGGCGGGAAATGTCGACTCGTAGATCCTTAGCCGAACGCAGGGTCTCGCCGCGCGCTGGACGATGATCGGCGGGAGCCTTGAGATCTACGCCAAGGCGCGTGGCCGTCGCACGTGCATCGCGTACAGTCAATGGCAATTCAGACCAACCGAGCGCGCGCCCTAAGCGAGTAACGCTCGGTGCGCCTGGGTAGCGGCCGATGACAGCCGCGGTTGCGTCGGGACCATCAGTTATTTCCCCACGAGACATAACGATTGCGCGGTCTGCGATTGGTGCTGCGCGCTCAAGCCTGTGCTCAGCAAGCAAGACCGTCGTCCCAAGGTCTGCATTGAGGCGCGAGAGCGCTGCCAGAACATCGTCTGCTCCCTGGGGATCTAGTTGCGATGTTGGTTCGTCCAAGACCAATACCGAGGGCGCTAACGCGAGCGCGCCAGCGATAGCGCATCGTTGGCGCTCGCCACCGGAGAGTGTCGCTGGGGATCTATCGCGAAGGTGAGCGATGCCTAGCGCATCGAGTACCTCCTCAACCCTGCGTCGCATCGAAGCCTCATCTAATCCAAGGTTTTCTAGAGCAAAGGCAACGTCATGCTCAACGCGGTCGACAACAAATTGCGCCTCAGGATCTTGATGTACAAACCCAACAATGTCTGCGAGGTCGCGAGGCAGATGGTCCCGAGTTGATCGGCCGCCCACGATCACCTCGCCGCCGAAGGTTCCACCAGTTGAGTGTGGAGCGAGGCCGTTGACACAGCGGAGGAGACTGCTCTTGCCCGACCCCGAGTCCCCCACAACAAGGAGTACCTCCCCCTCGGCGACGTTTAGGTCTACTCCGCTCAAGGCAGATGGTGAACCTGCAGCTGCGCCTGGGTATGAAAATGTTACTGAACGAAACTCAACTGTGCTCATGGTGTAACCAGTTCATTCGAGTGCGAATCAATGACTGATTCCCATGGCCTTCGAACCATCGGAGCAAGCAGTGGAATGAGTGCGATGACCGGGAGTAACCCAACCTGCGGCCACGCGAGAGGAGACGCGCTCCATGTAAGCGTGTCGTTGCCATAAATAGTTAGAACCCCAAGGGCTGCTGGCGCTATCCATGCAAGGGCGACCATGAGCGCGTCTGCTTTTGTGATGCGTCTGCGCCGGTACCTTGCTCGCGCTGTGGAGCGTGACGCAACCGCAACCGCTGCAATGATTAGCGCCCCGCCGCAGAGACTAAAGACCGCAGCGGAGTTCGTCGAACGGCCAATTAACGCTACAAAAGAAGCCGCTAAAGCCAATAAGCCTGCTAGTCCGAGCCACCCTGCGATGCGTTCTCCTCTGGCCGGTTCACCATGGGAGAAACCGCGCGAATCCATAGATTCAGCGAGCGATACTGCTCGCTCTAATCCGCGCTCAAGTACCGGAACCACTAGGCGCAAAGACCGTGCTCTACGCACGACGCGTCCGCCGGTCCGGGCTCTATCAGCCTCGCGAACAGCGTGCACAGACTCGATGGTCGAGGGAACAAATGCGAGAGCGACTGTTATAGCGATACCGGCCTCGTGGAATGCGCGCGGAGCAGACTGCACCAATTCATAGTGCGAGATAACCGCGTTGAGTGCTCCGAATACTGCCATCACGCCAATGATCGTAAAACCCGCGACTAGAGCATCGAGAATTACTCCAGTCTCTATTGTTCCTCCGAGCGTGAACCCGCCAAGAAGTTGGGGAAGTGTTGCCTCAGGTATAGAGAACAGAATCCTCTCGCCTGTGTGTGTAGTTAGAGCAGCGAGAACGACACGTATCAGCGAAAAGATGACGCCGAGAGCAAGAAGCGCTGGGAACGCGCGCTTAAACGGCCCGTCAACCGCATGTGTCTCTACTGCAAGCGCGCAGATGGAGACAATGATTGCGATGTAGACAGGGCTCGGCGCCAATTGAACGCTCATCGCTGCAGCGAGCGCCCAGCCGAGCCATGCAACGGCATGCCAACTAGAGCGCATGGCGTGCGCTTGCTTGATCTCTTGAGCCTCAGACAATTTTCTTCACCCTGATGTTGATTCCTATTCTTGGACCCCACTAGGGTGCCTCTTTGACAGCGGTCGCGCACAACCCCGGACGGTTTGCGCGATTCTGACCCGGTTCCGCCGGGCCAGAGTGGGGAAAGCCGGTGAGAGACCGGCGCTGACCCGCAACTGTAAGCGAGAACCCCTCGGGGCCATCGTGAGCCAGAATGCCCGCCACTGTCCCCCGGTTTACCGGTGTTTCCTAGTGGAACTGCCCGTCATGCGGGCAGGTTGGTTTAGGCCTCGCGGAAATGGGCCTTGGAGGAAGTCATGGTTCTTCGTCGTATCTCGTTACCCCTATTTAGTGGCGCCCGCATTAAGGGCCTACTAGTGGTCTCTTCTTTGTTGGCCGGGTTGGCGGCCCCAGCATTCTCCCCTGCGGCCGCCGGTGCAGCCTGTGCGCCGGTCCCGTCTGCCGCCACATCCTCAATGAGGGTGGTTTCCTACGAGAGCAGTGCTCAGTCGGCAGCTGCGTGGTTGCGTCTTCAGCAACTCCCTGATGGCGGTTTTGAGATGGCCGATTTTCCTGGCTTCGAGACCCCGGATGCGATTCTGGCTCTGGCGGAGGCCGCCCAGACAACGAGCACTTGGTCGACCGCTGAGGCGAGAGCAGGCGTTGAGTCTGCGTCGAATTGCGGATTGACTGCACTCGACTGGATCGATGACTTCGCCGAGGCAGGCCTTGAAGCGGGTGATGCGGCGCGTATGGTGATTTTTGTTGGGGCTCCGTTAGGGCTCTCTAGCACTGCTTTTGATCCTGGTAATGATGGCAACCCGATAAATCTTAAAGAGATTATGGCTAGCGCAAAAAGTGGGGGTTCTTATGGAACCTTCGGAGGCACGCTCTGGGTTGCAACTGCTCTACGACTGCTAGGGGATCCAGTAGCGCGTGACACCGATACGTATATTCGTGCCGGCCAGCACACAGATGGATCATGGGATTTCTCAGGCGATTTAAGTACTGAGACTCCATCCGAAATCAATACAACTGCGCTCGCGATGATCGCCCTTGTGGCTTCCGGTGCGGGGCGCGACGACGCGGCCTTGCGTAACGCCCTTGGGTACCTTGCCTCTCGGCAACAGTCAGATGGAGGCTTTAGAGAAGCATTCAATGGCGATGAGGTAACCAATCCGAACGCGACAGCGCTAGCAATTCTCGCTATTACCGCTGCCGGGTGGGACCCCGATGATGACTTGTGGAGAGCTGCAGGACTAACCGGTTACGCCCCAGTCGTAAACGCTGCCTACGTGTCCCTGCGTGATGCACTACGCGCAAGCCAGACAGGGGATGGGAATTACGCAAGTCCGTATGACATTTATGGAGTAAATACCTTTGCTACTACCGGTGGAATACATGGGATGTTGGCGAACTGGATTGGCGAATCTTTTGCCCTGGCAAACGAGACTGTGACAACAACTACAACAACGATTCCTGTTGTTAATCTCCCTGTGGGAGCAACTCCAGAAGTGGCCGGTGGAAAACTCGCGAACACCGGCGGAGTGATATTCCCGCTCGGTTTGCTCGGTTTTATGTTACTTCTCTCTGGTGCGGCGCTAGTCCGCCTCAATAAGAGGCGGGTGAATGCTTAAGAATCTGCGCATAGGGCGTCTCGGTGTTGCTCTGGCGGCTGCGTTTGGAGCAGTGTCTTTCGCAACCCCGGTTGCATTCGCGGCTCCATCTCTCCATAGGGCCGCAGTTATTGTCGAGACCGGAAGCGGGACAAATCGTGTTGTAATTGAGTTCACAGAAGACTCAATTACAGGGATTGAAGCGCTACGTCGCGCAGGTGCTGAACCCGTTGTCTATTCATACTCAGGTGTCGGCGGCGCAGTCTGTCGACTCTTCGGAGTTGGGCGCGACTCGGGCGCCGATTGCCTCGGTGGAGCAGGTGGAGACGCGCGCTACTGGGCTTATTATCGATCCCCATCAGGTACGTCATCTTTTAAATACTCAAATGTCGGTGCTGGGAGTACAACGGTTCGCGATGGTGATGTGGAGGGCTGGCGATTTGGAACAGGTGGAGCACCAGCTTTTGTGAGCATCTCGACAATTCTCGGGGTCGAGACTTCAACAACAACCTCGACCACTGCAGCGCCGCCATCCGCTCCAAAAGACACCTCCAATACTCCAAGTTCTGGGAATGGAGCACCTATAACTTCGACGAACCCGATACTGGGCCCTTCGGGTCTTGGGTCTGAAGGAATTGATGACGCAACGATTGGTAGTGAAGGTGCAAGCGGTTTCTTGAATGGCTCGCAGGGCTCGAGCCCTAAAGATCGCTCTATAAGTGGGGTGCCTGCGGCAGCAGTGCTTAAAGCCCCAGTAAAACCATCGGGAAGTGGACCGGGTTCGCTAGTGCTTCTTGCCGTTGGTTTGTCGGGGCTCGCAGGGTGCGCAATTTGGGCACGTAAGGCGAGGGCTAGGGCAGCCTCGCGCTGATTAGCGAGAGAAGTGTAAGGGCGAGTCTTTTGGTCAAAGTGCGCCGCGCGCGCCCTCCTACTACCGTGGCACCCTATGGCGAATAAGCGCAGACCAACTGCGACCTCAGACTTCGGCGCGGGCCGACGCGAGAGCCACGACTCCACTGCGTTTTATGAGCGCTTTAGTGCCCCAATTCTCTCGAGCGATGACACGATAAACGAATGCACTGTCGCTGATTCAATTATCTGCGGCGACGCTCGCGATATGTCAGCGGTACCGGATTCATCTGTTGCGCTTGTTATTACCTCGCCTCCTTATTTCGCCGGCAAGCAGTATGAACTAGAACTCGGTGAGGGTGGGATACCTGCTTCATATGTTGAGTACCTAGAGATGCTGCGAGATGTATTCGCAGAGTGCGAACGCGTGCTGCAGCCGGGGGGTCGAATGGCGGTTAATGTCGCCAATCTTGGCCGACGTCCATACCGCTCGCTAGCTGCGGATATAACAACAATTCTGCAGGATGATCTCGGGCTCTTGCTGCGCGGCGAGGTCGTGTGGGTTAAAGGGGAAGGCGCCTCGGGTTCGTGCGCGTGGGGATCTTTTCAGAGCGCTGCCAACCCAGTGCTCCGCGATCTATCCGAGCGCGTTTTACTCGCATCTAAGGGCCGATTTGATCGTGCCATTACACGCGCTAAGAGAGAGAAGCAGGGCCTACCGTTTGAGAACACAATCTCGCGTGAGGAGTTCATGGAGGCGACGCTAGATGTATGGCGTATCGCCCCTGAGAGCGCGAAGCGTGTTGGGCACCCAGCTCCTTTCCCGATCGATCTGCCAGCGCGCCTAATGCGGCTGTATACATATCGTGGAGATGTGGTACTTGATCCATTTATGGGGTCAGGCACTACAGCGGTTGCGGCTGTGCGCAATGACCGCAGGTATCTAGGTTTTGAGATGGATCCGCAATACGTAGAGCTGGCCGAGAAGCGAGTCGCAGCGGCCAAAGAAGTTGGCCCAATAGACGCCCCGCCTGCCGCTGATCCGCTCTAATTTCCAGCCATTTTGTCATCGCGTCGTAACCTGAGCATGTGATCTCAGTCCTTGGCGCCGTGAGCAGTGAGAACGTCACCCTCATCGTGGCGTTCGGTGGAGGAATCATCTCTATTCTCTCTCCGTGCGTACTGCCGATGGTGCCTGGATATATCGCGCTTGTCACGGGGTTGGAGGTCTCAGACGTACGCGAAGGACGCGCACGCGATCTAGGCCGCATCGCTGCAATGACAGGTTGGTTTGCTCTCGGGTTCACAACGATCTTCGTATTACTTGGGCTAGCGGCGAGCACGATCGGTCAATCAGTCTTTGAAAATCAGGCACTACTCACACGCATCTCAGGTCTTCTGGTCTTTGTGATGGCGCTCTACCTTGCGGGTTCGCAACTCTTGATGGCCCCGCGCCTTTACGGCGAGTCACGCTTCCAGGTGCGTACCGGACAGTTTGGAATGTTCACCGCGCCAGTTGCGGGGGCAGCATTCGCCTTCGGTTGGTCACCATGCCTAGGGCCGATCATCGCTGCAGTATTCGGAGTCGCTGCGACTCAATCAGGCCCCCGAGCTATTGCTCTTTTGATCGCTTACTCAGCCGGAATGGCAGTCTCATTTCTCGGGGTTGGGCTTGCATTCGGAAGATGGGCCGCACCTCTCGAGTTCGTGAAGCGACACCTGCGTGTTCTTACGTTTATCTCTGCAGGGATCCTCGCTGTTTTTGGGGTGCTACTCATGCTGGATCGAATGTGGATGCTCTCCTCGTGGCTGACCCGAGCCTTGGATGCCCTGGGGCTAGACCGCCTCGTGGAGCTGGGGTAAAAGCACAGTTAACAGCGCAGATAGAAGTGCAGAGATTTAGGCGAGATTGCCCAATACCAGCGAGGCGGCGAGTCGGGTAAAGGGGCTATCGTTCAGAGACTTTTAATGGGGGAGATCGAAGTGGCTCACGAGATAATTATTCGCAATGGAGACGTTCTAGACGGAACCGGCGCCGCAGCGATTCGTGCGGATGTTGCGATAGATGGCGACCGCATTACTGCCATTGGTGACCTCAGCGGAGTAGAGGCAAAGCGCGAGATCGATGCGCGCGGGCTCACCGTTACTCCGGGCTTCGTTGATCTGCATACGCACCTTGATGCACAGATTGCATGGGATCCGATGATGACTTCGTCGTCTTGGCATGGAGTCACAACGGTGTTGATGGGTAACTGCGGTGTCACGTTCGCTCCAGTCGCCCCCGAGAACCGAATCTTTCTCGCAGAGATGATGGAGAGTGTTGAGGACATTCCCCGCGATGCAATCCTTGATGGATTGTCTTGGGATTGGGAGACCTACCCGGAGTACCTCGATGCAGTAGAGGCGATGCGCCCTGCTCTCAATGTTGTAGGCATGGTCGGGCACTGCGCTCTTCGCTATCACGTGATGGGGGATCGTGCGCTCTCCGATGAAGAGCCGACTGAGGCCGAGATGGGTCAAATTCGAGATCTCGCTGCGGAGTCAATCGCAGGCGGTGCAGTTGGTTTCTCAACTTCGCGCATTTTGATTCACCTCGTCCCTGATGGTCGCCAAGTGCCGGGCACGTTCGCTAACGCTGAGGAGTACTTTGCAGTAGCCGACGGTATGAACGACGCGGGAGGCGGACTGTTCCAATCTGTTCCAGACTTTCATTCGCGCGCTGGGTATGAGTTCAAACTGCTTCGCTCCATGGCTGAGCGCTGCGGTGATGTTCTCTTCTCTGGTGGAGTAGGCGATGGAGATATGGAGACAGTCGCTCGCCTAAATAATTTTCTAGAGGAGACAAACGCGAACTCTGGGCGTATTACTTCTGCCACACAGACGCGACCAGGCGGAATGCTCACAGGTCTCGCACAGGTTGCACCTGTAGCAGGCGAGAAGTGGGGGGCTGTCATGTCGCTACCCACGATCGAGGCGCGAGTCGCTGCCATTCGTGACCCGAAGACGCGAACCGATTTGATAGAAGAAGGCCAGCGCTTAGGCACTTGGTATGACCCTGCGCGTATTCACCCACTCGGCACCGGAGAGACGCCGGTCTACGACTTAGGCGATAGCGGCTCGCTCGCAGATCTCGCCCAGCGCGCAGGAGTCCACCCGGTGGAGATCATCATGGATCAACTTCTCGAGACCGATGGACGTGCACTCTTCAATACTTGGTTCTTCAACAGGAGTGGTGAAGCACTAGGGGAGTATCTGCAACTTGATGCTGTCTATCCAGGTCTCGGCGATGCAGGTGCGCACGCTGGGCAGATATGTGACGCTGACGCCCCAACGCATTACCTTGCTTACTGGGCGCGTGATCGCGCTAAGGCAACTCTCGCGAAGGCTGTGCACGAACTAACAGCGAAGGCTGCAGCGGTGCTTGGTCTAAAAGATCGTGGAACGCTGAGAGTCGGTGCTTTCGCGGATGTGAACATCTTTGACCCCGAGCGCCTCCAGACTGCCTACCCCGAGTACTCCTTTGATTTTCCAAACGGCAAGGGACGACTAAAGGTTCGTGCACAGGGGTATGCGGCGACAATCGTAAATGGCGAGGTAGTAACCGAGCAGGGCAACCACACAGGTGCTCGCCCTGGCAGAGTCATTCGCGAGTTCGCTCGAGGTTAAGCAACACAATCTCTAGTGCGTGCCTTGAGCGAAGACTTACTTCGTCAAAGGTACTGTCTCAAGGAGGATGAGCGGTATCTCGCGATCGGTCTTCTCCTGGTAGCCACCGTAGTTAGCGTGGTCGACGGTAATGCGAGGCCACATCTCGGCCCGCTCCTCGCTAGTAGCGATTCGCGCGTTGCGTGTGTGTGTTTCCTTACCGCCGATCCGTACCTGCACTTCAGGGTTGGCCTGCAGGTTTAGGAACCAAGCAGGGTTGCGGTCGTCACCTCCGCGCGATGCGACTATCAAATAGGTGTCGCCGATCTGGAGTGGCGACGTGAGCAGGCAGGAGCGGGGCTCACCAGATTTACGGCCGATTGTCGTGAGCTCAAGTACTGGCATTCCAGATGCGCGCCACCCGACCTTGCCGAGAGTTACAGAGAGTAAGGCGCGGTGCACCGCGTTCATGGTCTTGAGGGCGAAGTCGCTAGGCATGATCTGCATAATAAGGTATTCAGATGCCGGCCGGCTGGCGGCCAGCGCCCCTGCCGGACTACCCTCTTGCCAACGGCGCGGGGTGGAGCAGTCTGGTAGCTCGTCGGGCTCATAACCCGAAGGTCGTTGGTTCAAATCCAACCCCCGCCACCATCGAGAAACATCGAGAACCCCTGCTACGGCAGGGGTTCATCGCGTAACGGCATGGTTTAGGCAG
>JBAXPT010000002.1:0-32540 GCA_037132095.1 Actinomycetes bacterium | reverse complement strand
TCGGGAGAGACTCCCGGCGCTACCAAGGAGACGCAATGACACACGTTGACCAAATACCAACTGCATTTACACCCGATGGCGGGTATGGCGAGGCGGGGGTGGCCAAGAGTGCACGCAGTATGCCTGCGCCTATCCTTGAGGGATGCACGACGCCACTAAGTGAAGGAGCTCCAGACCTGCGGGGCACGTGGCGCGTCGTTGATGTGCGCTCCAATGGAGAGCCACTCAAATCAGAGGACCCGATCTGGAGCCACGTAGAGCGCATCGAACAGGCTGGTAATCGCGCAATCGTTACAGGCGGAGGAGTTATCCACGACTTTCGCTCCTGCGACGGCACACTCGAGAATGGCGTGCACGATGTAATGGCGGCCGACTACGTAACCCAAATCACAGTCGCTGCCTCTTATGAGGATGGCGTCCTTGTACTGCGGCCCGAGGGCGCACCTGGCTTTGAGGTCAAGCGCTGGATCGAGGGCGATGAGTTGGTCTGGGATTTCAGCAGCATCTTCGTCGCGCGCCTACAACGCGTATAAGCCTAAATAATTCTCAAATCAGGTGATTACGCCACGGATTGGGCTGCAACCTTATTGGTCTGAGATGCCTTTGGTGCCGCACTAATCCCACGGAGAAACAACCACGTAACCGGGATTACATAGGCGAACCAAGCGGCAACCTCTAACACCGTCGGTGCTGGCCTGAAGCCAAATACTCCTCTGAGTATTGCGCCATACCAAGCGTCAGCATCGAACCAACTTGTTATGTCAAACGCAGCTGCTGTGGTCGGGATTACTCCACCTGCAGCGAGTTCATGTAGGCCATAAGCCAGAACCCCGCCTGCGATCACAATCAACATCACGCCAGTAATTGTGAAGAACTTCGCGAGATTGATATGCACCGACTGCTTGTAGACGACCCAACCAAGCGCAACTGCAGCAGATATACCCAAGAGTGCCCCAATAAGCGCAGCGGTTGAGCCACCTGTGGCCTGAACATTTGACCAGAGAAAAAGTGCTGTCTCGATCCCTTCACGCACCACAGCAAAGAAAGCGGTCGCAAGGATCGCTACTGGCCCTGCAGCAAGGGCCTGGCTTAGATGGCCCTCAAGGTCGGACTTCATACGCCGCGCCGTGCGCTGCATCCAAAAAACCATTGTCGTGACAAGGGCAACTGTTAGCAGCGAAGTAAAACCAACGAACGGGGCAAGGGCCTCATCCCCGAGATTATCGACAGCAAACTGAAGAATCGCTCCGACCACGAGACTGACACCCACGGCCGCGGCTACCCCGATCCATAGCGCGGTGAGGCGATCCTTACGATCGGTGCGCACTAAGTACGCAACCAAGATTCCAACGATGAGCGCGGCCTCAAGGCCTTCACGCAATCCGATTAGAAAACTTGGGAACATCGGTAAGCCTCCATTGCCATGTTCGGTGCCCACTCTTAGCCGGGGACCGAGTTAAGTAAGGTTACCCTAACCTAAGGTAATCAAAAAGCACAAGCCGGGGCTAAAAACTTCGCAAATCTAGGGAACTTCGGGCATTTAAGGTCGCTATAGCGACATTAACTACCCGAAGTTCAGGGGTTGGAGGGGGTTCTAGCCGCCCGCAACTGCAGGGACGATGCTGACAACCTCTCCTGGGGCGACCGGAGTATCGATGCCCTCGAGGAATCGGATGTCCTCCTCCGCTACGAAGATGTTTACAAATCGTCGAAGGCTGCCATCAGGCTCGGAGATACGCTCTCCAAATCCCGGGTGTGCCGCGTTTAGCGCTGCTAGTAACTCAGCGACAGTCGCTCCCTGAAGGTCTACTTCACCTGCACCACCGGTTAGTTCACGAAGCTGGGTTGGGATTCGGATGACTGTCATTTGGAGCTCTCCTCTAATGCTGGGAATGCGTCATGGAACGCCTCGATATTGGGCCTAATAGTTGCAGTTGGTCCGACCACAGGCGAGACAGCCTCAAGTGTCTTAAGCCCGTGACCAGTGATGTAAATAACGACGCGCTCGTCTGGGCGAATCACACCAGAGGCAGCGAGGCGCGAGAGTGTTGCCACTGTGACTCCACCTGCCGTCTCAGCAAAGATTCCCTCCGTGCGAGCAAGCAGACGAATTGCGTCAACAATCTCGTCGTCAGTAACTGCTGCCATTGCACCACCAGTATTACGCACTGCATCAATTGCAAAGTATCCATCTGCAGGGTTACCGATCGCCAACGACTTAGCAATTGTGTCGGGCTTAACAGGTTTAATAACTTCGCTTCCCTCGAGAAACGCAGTCGCTACCGGAGAGCACCCAAGCGCCTGAGCACCAGAGACGCGAACCGATGGCTCTTCATCAAGCAGACCAACCTCAAAGAGTTCGTGGAACCCTTTGTGAATCTTGGTTAGTTGAGAACCACTAGCTATTGGCACGACAACATGATCTGGCACCTGCCACCCAAGTTGCTCGGCAGTCTCGAAAGCAAGCGTTTTAGAGCCTTCTGCGTAATAAGGGCGCACATTGACATTCACAAAAGCCCACGGATATGTACCGGCTAGCTCCGCGCATAGGCGGTTTACATCGTCGTAGTTGCCATCGACCGCTACGAGGTTTCCACCGTAGACCGCGGTAGTAACAATCTTCCCGGCCTCTAGGTTCGAGGGAATAAAGACATAAGACTCGAGACCAGCATGTGCCGCGTGAGCAGCAACAGAGTTAGCGAGGTTCCCCGTTGAGGCGCATGCCACAACCTTGAAACCAAACTCGAGTGCCTTCGAGAGAGCGACGCTGACAACGCGATCCTTGAAAGAGTTTGTTGGATTGAGAGTGTCGTTCTTGATCCAGAGCTCCCCAAGCCCGAGCTCTGCAGCGAGTCTGTGTGCTCGCACAAGCGGAGTAAAACCGGCACCTAGGTCTACTGACTCCTGGCGCTCCGATGGGAGAAGATCTGCATAACGCCAGACGCTCAATGGCCCCGCTGCAATGCTCTCTCGCGATACTGAGGCGCGGATCGCGTCGTAGTCGTAGGCAACCTCGAGGGGCCCAAAACACCATGAGCAGGTATACGAGGGTTCAATCGGATACTCCCGACCACACTCTCGACACTTAAGTGCCGTTACGAAAGCCACTGACTTAACTCCTTATCTCCCACGGCCGGGACCATCCCGGTCGTTCTCGACGCGCTCTTGAGCGCCTCGAGCGGAAGGGGTGTCCCTGTCGCTCTCGGGCTGCTCATCGTTCGGGCATTGGCACCTGACGCATAAGCGTTGGTTGCCGCGGCTTCATAGGGCCCGTCCCTCAGCCGCTCTCGATGAGCGCGTTGTTCTTAATGTGAAGTCTGCCACGCCCCCGCCTTCGATCGCAACGTGGGGAGCCTGCGCCGTAGACTGATGGCCGTGACCCCCCTGCAGGTGCCTCGGCACCACAGCAATTTCTCACCGGAGACCCTTGCCGAGGCTCGCTCTCGGACTGGCCTATCAGTCTCTGTCTGCCTCCCCGCACGCGACGAGGCAGCGACTGTTGGGCAGATAGTGGCTACCGTCCGAAGGTGTCTCATGGAGCGGTTCGAGATCGTTGACGAGGTAGTCGTGATTGACGACGGCTCTATCGACTCAACTGCTGAGGCCGCTACCTGGGAGGGGGCTCGCGTTGTTGCTGAGTCCTCGATCCTTGGAGACTCTGGACTTGGATCAGGCAAGGGTAACGCGATGTGGAAATCGCTTCATGCCTGCCGCGGGGATCTCATCTGCTGGGTAGATGCAGACATCCGTAATTTCGAGGAGCACTTCGTGACGGGGTTAATCGGCCCGCTTCTAACTGATCCTGAGATTGGTTTCGTAAAAGGATTTTACCGACGGCCAATCCACGGGGAGCCGAATGGTGGTGGCCGAGTGACTGAACTAGTGGCGCGGCCACTTATCTCACTGCTTTTCCCTCAGCTTGCCCACATTGTTCAGCCACTCTCCGGGGAGTACGCCGGGCGCCGCGAGATCCTTGAGTCGATTCCCTTCGTTCAGGGCTGGGGTGTCGAGTTTGGGATGCTCGTCGACATAATCGAGAAGTACGGCGCCGAAGTAATTGCGCAGGTTGACCTCGGCGTTCGAGAGCACCGAAATCGCCCACTAGATCAACTCTCTCTGCAGGCAACTGCGATTATTGCCACTGCACTCCGGCGTGCTGGCATCAACCCCACCTCAATAAACGAGACAGAACTCACTCGCTTCACTGAGGATTACAGCATGGAGCGAATCGCTATCGAGACAAGTGAGCGCCCGCCAATGCAGAGCATCTTGGCCTACCTAGATCAACGCAGAGATCTAAACGCTTAGGTATCGCAGTCAAGGTTTTTTCGGGTCCAGCGCAGAGCGCCCTCCCTCAAGAGCGGCCTCTTCTACTAATAGTGCAACACGCACAAAAGCCTCAGAAGGCGTCCAGACGCGATCCGTCAATGCGAGGCCTAGGGTATTAGGAAGCATCGCTAAGTGATTGCGAGCATCTTCAGTGATCTGCCCTGCGATGACACAGCACTTAGGCACACCCTCATCAAATGCTGCAACGATTACACCGCCAACAACTTTGCCAGCGAACGAAGATGCATCGACGCGCCCCTCACCTGTCATTACAAGATCTGCTCCAACTAGAGCACTATCTAGCCCGACGATTCGAGCAATGACATCAAATCCCGGCTCTAAACGCGCGCCGATTGCACAGAGTCCGCCCGCGAGTCCACCGGCAGCGCCGGAGCCTTCAACCTCGCAGATATCAACACCGGTGCGCTGAAGAAAGTCTGCAGCGAGGCGTTCTAGGCGGCCGGTTAAGAGTTGAACTTGAGCAGGCTTCGCACCTTTTTGAGGGCCGAACTCACGCGCCGCTGCAACGAAGGTGGTTGTTACATCGCACGCCACGGTTACGTCGAGTCCCCGCAGAGACCACCCCAATGCCTCGAGCGCTCCGAGCCCGCCATCGGTACTTGCACTCCCACCAACGCAGACAATGACTCTCCGAACCCCCGAGGCGCGCGCCGCCGCGATTAGCTCACCTGTGCCTCTAGTAGTGGCACCCAATGGATCAGAGCGCCCCTCAACAAGCGCGCGCCCACTTGCCCTAGCCATCTCAATCACCGCTGTTCCGTTCGGTATCACAAGCCACTCAGCGAGCACCTCTGCGCCGAGCGGCCCAGTAACGCGCGTGCTGCGGATTGAACCGCCAAGAGATTCGTGGATTGTCTCTAGCGACCCCTCGCCACCATCGGCCATCGGAGTCTGCACGACCTCTGAGAAACCTGCGCGCATCAGACCAGCCGCCATCGCCTCGGCTGCCTCCCCTGCGGTAAGGGTGCCACTAAACTTGTCAGGGCAGACCACAGCGCGCGCACCTGAACTATTCACAGCGCACAGATTGGCCCATCTATAGATGCGATGCCAGCACCGTGCCAAAAGAAAATCTACGAACTAGTGGCCCAGAGCCTCGGGCTGCGTTGAGTCTCTCTAGTGATCCCAGTGAGCTGGCTGCGCGAGAGGCTCGATACCGCACTCTCTGCGTATCTCCGCAAGCGGCCTATTCGCTATGGCCATGTGGTCTAGGGAGCGGCAGTCGAGGGTTGTCATCTGCCCACGGAGAAATCCATTTGCAAGCAGATCCATTGCCCCATCTCTATCAAGCACCGCTTCCTTGGGGATGATCGTTAGAAAAGGAAGCGACGCGCTTTCATATAAGAGCAGCGAAGCAACTAACGACGAGAAGTGGTCATGAAACCCATTCGAGGCGAGGAGCATTGCTTGAAGCGCCAACTCCCCTGGAGGGTCCGTGTCATACCCCGTGATCACATGATCAAAATCGTGACTCGCTACTGACGAATGCGGTCCACCATCTTCTCCGGGGAATGGGGAGTCAAACTGCTGGTAGTACTGGAAATATGTGCGGCCAAGACTTAACGGAGGGCAGCTCTCTAATGCTCGCAGCTTGGCCCCAAAGTTACGGTCCTCCTCAGCCTTCGCGCGTTCTCCACTCGGTGGCGCACTGAGTCGACTCCAGTCAGCAGCAACCTTCTCTACCTCTCCTTGAATTGCATCACGAGCCAGAATAAGCATCGGCTCATCTACTCCAAGCGCGGATACGTACTCCTCAACTAAATCCGCCTGCGCTTCGTCGTAGGGATGGCGGCAGAACTCAAGTACTACCAATAGATCGGCAACACGGTGGCGATCATCTGGATCGACTATCGCTGCAAGGTCTTCGGGAGAGAGCGGGGTAAGCGACTCGGCATCTATATCGGCACCGAAGTAACCGTGCAGAAGACTCTGAACGAGGTTTATCTGCTCACGCGTTGGGCCTCCAGTAATAGAGGCTGCACCGATCAGTCCGCGCGCTATCTGAATATCAGTATCCATCGGTTCTAAATCTCCGTTATTACGAGAGGGCGTTGCTAAGTACCAAGAATTGCAAGGCAGTTGGCGCGCTCAGCACCCGTTGGAACTGGGGTTGGCATCTCTTTAACCCCAGCGTTACCGCCAACAGTTGTAGCTACCGCTGCGCACTCACGCTTGTATCCAGACTGGTAATAAACCGTGTTCCCTACCTGAGCCGGAGCATCCGAGGCTGGAAGCGTTTGGTAACCAAGAGCGCGCAGAGTATTCGTGACGGTAGCGGCTGCGCCCCCAACTCCTGAACCATTGAGAACCAAGACAGTGACTTGCTGCGGGGTCCTCACCGTTCCTGTCTCCTTCGAGTCAGCCTTAGTTGTTGTCGTAGTTCCGCGAGATGAGGATGTGGTGGAGGCGGCAGTAGTAGTGGTGGTGGTGGTTCCACCATCGCCGATTGGGCCCGATCCGTCATCAATAACCTGCAGCAAGACGATTCCGATAATGATCGCAAGGACGATTAACAGCGCAGCGCGAACAGCCGGGTTGCTAAGTGCTCCGCCGCCGCTAGCTGCAGGCCCTCGACGACGAGGGGCTCCGCCTACTGGTGTCATCTGATCCGTCATGCTTGCGACTCTCGACTTGAATTCACTCAGGCTCCGTTCAAAGTCGCCCGCGTTTTTGGGCTACTAGGTAAATCTGACCCTATCCCGAGCATCTTGCCCGCGCGTGTCAAAGATCACTTCAATGGAGCCGAAGGTCGGACTCGAACCGACGACCTGCCGCTTACAAGGCGGCTGCTCTGGCCAACTGAGCTACTCCGGCATTCACAAGCACTGGGCCCGCGGTGGTGCCAAACCGTAGTCTCGGAACCGTTACTTTCCCGAGAGCGGGGAGATATTTAACGCCCAACCCCTACTCTTGGCCGCGACGCCCAACCCTTACTCTTGGCCGCGACGCCTGGCAACCGCGAAGCAGGCGATGGCGGCGGCGGCTGAGACGTTGAGGCTGTCTAGGTGCCCGAAGGTTGGGATGCTCGCTATGAGGTCACATCTTCCACGCGTGAGCCTCGAGAGGCCGCTCCCCTCTGCCCCGAGCACAATCACGAGCGGAGCATCCGCTACCGGGATCTCACTTACATCTACGTCCCCGTCAGCGTCTAATCCAACTGACCAGACTCCCGCCCGCTTCGCCCTCTCAAGAAATGACGGCACACCTGCGGTCTGTGCAATCGGAAGCCACTCAGCTGCACCTGCTGCTGCTTTCATTGCAGAGGGAGTCAGCCGGGCGCTTCTGTGCTTTGGGAGCACAAATCCTGTGGCGCCCGCCTGCTCAGCAGTTCGCATAACTGCCCCCAGGTTGCCCGGGTCAGTCACACCATCAAGCACAACAATGAATGCCCTCGGGTCCTCGAGTAGTGCGTCAATCTCAACGGGCTCAATCGAGGAGGCAAGTGCAATCACACCTTGTGGCGACTCAGATCGAGCAACCGCCTCCATCTGAGTCGCACCGACCTCACGGACGCGCACACGCTGTTCGCGAGCAAGCTCAATAATCTCTTCGATCGCTGGAGAATTCTCTCTCCCTACTGAGATGAGCAGCTCTCTTACATCTCTTCGATCGGCGCGCAGCAACTCGCGCACAGCATTTACGCCCTCAACTTGGTCTCCGCCCAAACCGCGCTCGCGCTCTGGCGGCTGCGAGGAGTATTCGTCAAATCCATCAGAGTCGCGCCCACGGCCGCGGTCTGAGAAGTCTCCTCGCTGCTCATTAGAACCCTTACGCCCGCCGTCGCGATAACCACCTCGTCCGGAGTTATTACCTGCTCTATTTCCGGCACTATTTCCGCGACTATTTCCTGATCTATTCCCGCCACTATTTCTGGAACTATTACTTCCGCGCTCTCCGCCGTGCCGGTCATTACTCATCGGTGCCACTGCGTACCGCTAGGTCCGTCCTCGAGCACAACACCGCGCTGAGCGAGTTCGTCTCTGATCCTGTCGGCTCCAGCAAAGTCTCTTGACGCTCGCGCCTCTTCACGCTGCAGCACCAATGAGTCGATCTCATCGGCATCGTCACCGCGCTCAGGGATCCTCACCATTACCCCAAGGGCTCCTGCAAGCTCAAAAGCCGTTGCTGCGAAGGTCCCAGCGGTGAATAAGTCTCCAGCATCTATTGCAGAGTTTGCAGTGCTAATTGCATCGAATACAACGGCGAGTGCGGCGGGGGTTCCAAAGTCTTCATCCATGGCTGCGGTAAACGCTTCAACTGATGCAGTATCGGTTGAGCAGTCTGCAGGCAGGTCATTGGCGCTCGCACGCCTTGCTAGCGCATCAAGGCGCTCAACAGCTTTCCCTGCAGCCTCGATCTCAAGCGGGCCGAGTTCGGTCTGCGCACGATAATGAGTCTGCAGTACAGCGACGCGAACTGCCCTTCCACCATGAGCATCGATTGCCTCGCCGAGTGTGGTGAAGTTGCCGAGCGACTTCGACATCTTCTCTCCCCCGACCATCACCATCCCAGAGTGAATCCAGTGGCGTGCGAAGGGGTGCCCCGCTGCCTCAGCCTGTGCGCGCTCATTCTCATGGTGCGGAAAGGTCAAGTCATCCCCGCCACCGTGAATATCAAATGCCTCTCCGAGGAGTAGGAGAGACATCGCGGTGCACTCGATATGCCACCCTGGCCTGCCGCGCCCCCATGGAGACTCCCAATCAGGTTCTCCTGGTTTTGCAGCTTTCCATAGAGCGAAATCAACAGGGCTCTTCTTCGCAGTGTCTATCTCAACGCGCGAGCCTGCACCTTCAAGAAGATCATCAAGCCTGCGGTTAGAGAGTTCGCCGTATCCGTCGTACGAAGGCACATTGAAGTAGACGCCCTGCCCATCAATTACATAGGCATGATCTTTCTCGATTAACTCGGCGATTAATTCGAGCATCTCGGAGATGTACTGAGTTGCGTGGGGAGTCTCGTCCGGTCGAAGAACATCGAGACGATCCATCTCGAACCAATAGGCATCTTCGTATGTGCGCGCTACCTCGGACTCAGTAAGGCCTTCACGCGCAGCGCGCCCAATTATTTTGTCCTCAATGTCAGTGATGTTGCTCACAAACATGACACTGAGCCCGCTCCACGTTAAGTAGCGGCGAATGCTGTCAAATACAACAGCGGTGCGGCCGTGCCCAAGGTGCGGAGCGTCATAGACGGTAGGTCCACAGACATAGATAGAGACACTCCCAGGGACCCGGGGAGAGAGGTTGACCCTGCGGCCAAGAAGTGTGTCGTGCAGGCGAATACGAACGGTCATTGCAGCGAGGTTACCCGCGCTCAATCAGAATCAACCTTTGTTGAGCATCGCCACTGCCCAACAGGCGATTCCCTCGACCCGGCCAACGAAACCAAGGCCCTCTCCGCGTTTCGGGGTAACGGAGACATGCAGGGCCACACCGAGCGGCTCCTGGAGGGGCGTGAGAGCCTGGGCAAGCCCTGACTGCATCGCAGCGAGATGCTCAGCGAGACGTGGCTGCTCAGCAGCTATCACGACATCTACGTTCTGGAGCCACCAACCCTGAGCGCTGACCCGCCGAGCCACATCCGAGAGTAAATCCATCGATGAAATGCCAGAATATTTCGGGTCGCTAGCCGGGAAGAGCGACCCAAGATCGGGGAGCCCCGCCGGTCCGAGCAGCGAGTCGGCAACAGCATGTGCGACGACATCTGCATCTGAGTGACCAACTAGGCCCTGGCCCTCGATCCTCACTCCACCAATGACGAGTGGAGAATCACCGCCGAATGGGTGAACATCAAAACCAAGCCCAACGCGAAAGATCATGCGCTCTCCCCTGCCTCGCCTGTACTCGTGGAGCGCTCCGCTAAGAGAGCCTCGAGTCGCGTTAGGTCACTGCCTTCGGTAATTTTTTGATTAAGCGCATCGCCCTGCACGACCATGACGGTACCCCCAATTGCCTCGATCAATCCAGCGTCATCTGTTGCATCCCCGCCAGCAAGATGCGCGTCTCGGAGCTTCGCAGCATTGAAAGCCTGTGGTGTCTGCACCGCTACGAGTTCACTTCGATTGAGTGTCTCTACAACCATGCCTTGGCTTACGCGCTTGATTGTGTCGGGGATTGCAATACCTGGAACTGCGCCATCGGCACCGGCCTTCACTGCATCAATTACTGCGGAGTAAGTCGCACGTGTTGCAAGTGGGCGCGCCACATCATGTACAACTATCACCTCCACCTCGGGAGGAATCACAGCGAGCCCAGCGCGAACTGAGTCGGATCTCTGCGCCCCGCCTTCAACTACAGCGTGGACCGGCGGCCCAACCCATGACTCGCCCGCGGGGAGTACAAGTACAACGGCATCTACAGCATCGTGGGCTCCGTGGATGGCGCGATCAATGATGCGCGCCCCAGCAAGATCTAGGAACTGCTTCTGAGCCCCAAAGCGCGTGCCGCTACCCGCTCCAAGAAGAATTGCCCAAGTGGTCATTCGCCAATGATGCCCGAGGATGCAGGTGTTTCGCGCAAACTAACTGCAGGCTTTGCAAAAATTAGGCGCCCTGCTGCATTTGGAACCACAGAGGAGACCACTATCTCCATCGGTTCGTCGCCAATTGACGCTGCCCCGCCGTTAACAATCACCATAGAGCCATCATCGAGAAATCCAACTCCTTGACCCGGCTCGCGCCCGGCTTTGAGAATTCGAAGCGTCATTCGCTCGCCGGCAAGAACCGCTGGAGCTAGATCAGCCGCGAGCCGTCGAAGATTGAGAGTCGGGACTCCCTGAATCTCCGCGACACTAGCTAGTTGAGCATCCGCTGTTAGGAGACGCAGGGAGAGTCGCTTAGCAAGTGCAACAAGTTTGGCATCGACCTGAGCGATCTCGGGCATCTCATCATCGAGCACACTGATTCTCACGGACCCAGCGCTCTTAATGTGCTCAAGTGTCTCTAGCCCACGCCGAGCGCGTCTTGCGCGAGGGTCCTCGCTCCCAGCATCGGCGAAGCCTTGTATTTCGTCTAGAACAAATCTCGCTACGAATAGATCATCTCGGAGCACGCCAGAGTCGAGCAGCCCGGCGAATCGTCCATCCATCAGCGCTGAGGTATCTAGGAGATATCCATCACGAGGATCGAATGCCTCAGCGCGAACAAGCGGTCGCGTTGAGAGTCCGGCGGCCGCGAATAGGTCGCCACTACGAGAAGCGGCGATGCGAAATCCGAGTGCCCCTAATACCCAAGTTGCGATACCGGCTATTGGAATGGAGATCGCAGGGCGCACATGTAGGAGGAGCGGAAGCGTCAAAATTGTCCCTGCTACCGCTCCAGCGATGGCACCGAGTGCGCCGACCACAAGTTGCGGCCCGGGTAGGCGCGCAACGCGTCTCTCAACTACACCTAAAACACGATCTGTTGTACGGCCGAGCAGACCTCCGCTTATGTACCCGATGAGAACACCGAGCATCGCCCCAATTCCGCCTGCCGAGGGAGCGGATGGCACTAAATCGCGAGCAAGCCAATAGCCCGCGGCGGTACCCAGGAGCACCATGAACCCGCGCATTACCTCGACAAACAAAGCCACACCTCCAAGAGGATGAGCACTCGTTCAACGAGTACCCACAAAACGATCCCTTAGGCATCGGCGTCTTGGAGTCTGTTCTTTAGGGGCCAACCTCACCCCTTGGCTATTTATCTAGAAGCCCTAACGGGGTCTAAGTGTCGAGTACTCAGGCTTTCTTGGCAGGGGCTTTCTTAGCGACCACTTTCTTGGCGACCACTTTCTTGGCGGGGGCTTTCTTGGCGACCACTTTCTTGGCGACGGCTTTCTTAGCAGCCGCCTTCTTAGCGACCGGGGCTGGAGCCTTCTCGGCAGTCTCCGCTTTGGGGGCCTTAGCGGCAGTCTTGGCTGCGGTCTTAACCGGGGCCTTCTTTGCCGGAGCTGCAACTTCCTTAGGCTTGCGAACAACAGCACGCTTAGGAGTAGTCGGGTCTATCAAAGGCTTGCGGTCAGGGATCGGCTTAGGGGTTGGAACGCCTCCGGTCTTACCGAGTACCTCGTCAAGCTTCATCTCCGCTGTGTCTTCATCGACATTGAGCGCAAAGGTCAACTCGCTTACGAGTATCTGGCGCGCTTTGCCAAGCATGCGCTTCTCGCCTGCGCTTAGGCCTTTATCGCGCTCACGAATTGTCAGGTTACGGACAACCTCGGCGACCTGGTAGATATCTCCGCTCTTCAACTTCTCTACGTGATTCTTAAAACGACGGGACCAGTTGCTTGGCATGCGCGCCTCGCGCTTACGCAGAACGGCGAATACCTCCTCGACCTCCGCGTCATTGATCACATCTCGTAGTCCAATTTCGGCTGCGTTATCTGCGGGCACCTTTAGGGTCAACTCGCCATAAGCGAGTCGGAGGACTAGGTAATCTCGCCGAACCCCAAGGGGATCGGAGACCTTCTCAAGTCGCTCAATTGTGGCCGCACCGTGATGTGGATAAACGACTTTGTCTCCGACCTCGAAAGGCATGTAACTCCTTGGGGCTAAAACCCCTATAACTAGTAGCCGCAGACGGCGGCGGGGAACCTCCATTGTACAGGGTTTTTCACCAAACCCGAAATGGAGCCGATTCCTTAGATAATTGATGTGTGGCTAGTCTGCAGGGGTGCCGCAAAGACGCTTACTCGACACCACACAACTATTCGCCTCTATGCCCCCTGAGGTACTTGAGTCCTTACGAGATCAAGCAAAGGTCCAGAACTTCCCAAAGGGCTCCAATCTCTTCACAGAGGGCGATACTGCGACTGAACTTTTCGTAGTTGTCGAGGGGCGCATCGCAATCGCTACGCAAGCTAGCGACGGTCGAGAGACTTTAGTTGCCGTGATGGAGACGGGGGGTCTGTTCGGTGAACTTGGAGCCTTTGATGACCAGCCCCGCTCTGCCGATGCACGCGCTCTAGTTGATTCACAAGTGATTGCTATTCCCTATGAAGCGGTGCGCAGAGAGTTTGAGCAGCACCCCGAGTTGCTGTGGTTAATCGTCCGACTCCTAGCGCAGCGTTTACGAGCCACAGACGAAGCTCTCGCCGACTCTGTATTCCTTGACGTACCAGCGCGAACTGCTAAGCGCCTTCTCGAACTAGCGGGAGAACGCGACGAGTTTCAACTCCCTATGACTCAAGAGGATCTTGCAGGGCTCGTCGGAGCATCGCGCGAGCGCGTTAACAAAGCGCTGGCAATGTTTACGCGACTCGGATGGATCGAGACCGTAGGGCGCGCTAACTATCGCATTCTCGACCGAGAGAGCCTTGCGCAGAGAGCCGAGCAGTAGGCGACTTTAGAGTCACGAGAACTCTTGAGAGACGCCAGCGCTGAGACTCTCCGGATCGGTTAGAGAAAGATCAGTTAGCGAAGAAACGCAAGAACCCTTGACCAGGCATCGGCAGAGTCATCGGCCCTGTGTGCAGGGCGATCCGGGTCATGTACGAATCCGTGGTCTGCCTCGGGGTAAACAACTACTTCAGATCCCTCAATAGCATTGAGCGCACTGCGCAACTCCTCGATATCTTCTGCGGGAGTCCACTGATCTACCCCGCCAAAAATCCCTAACACTGGGCATGCGCTGGAGATCCCATCCAATGGGTCGGTGAGCGTCTCGCTCCGCCAAGCATCCGGTGCATGAATCATTCCGTAGAAGGCAACGGCCCGATCGAATCGCCCTGACGCAGCGGCCTTAAGCGCATACATCCCACCGAAGCAGAAGCCAATAACTGCCACTTCGCTAACGCCATCGTTAACAACGAGGTAATCGGCTGCTGCCTCGAGGCTCCCTAATTGAATCTCGTCTTTTAGATCCTTAACCATCCCAAGGCGTGCCGCAGCGTCAAGACTCTCGAGCACTGTTGCTGGGGTCTCAGAGAAAGGATTCGGTGAGACGACTGCGAACCCTTGGCTAGCAAGTCGGCTCGCCAGGTCATCGAATAGTGGTCGTATCCCAAGGATGTCTGGATGTAAAACAACTCCGCTGCTCGGCATTCCAAGCGGGCGCGCATGAATAGCGTCGATAGGGCCTGCGGGCCCCTTGAGAAGAATTCTCTCTACCTCAACTTCTTCTGAACCTGTCTCTAACGCTGACATGCTGCTCCTACTTATATCTCTCAAGAATCGACGACTCAACAATACGAGCGATTCCGTCTTTGATTACCTGCGCTCTCACCTCGCCGACCCCATCTACCTCAATGAGTTCATCGAGGCTTGCGCGCATAATGCGCGTCAAGGAACCGAACTGCGTAACAACTTGGTCTGAGACGCTCGCCGGCAAACGTGGAATCTTCGCAAGGAGTCGCAGACCGCGTGGCCTAACGCCCCCCTCCATCTCCTGCTCATCTGAGTAACCGAGCGTCCGAGCAACATCCTCAACCACTAGGAGCGACTCTCCCTCGAGCGCACTGAGCGCTACGAGTATCTCTGTGGCATTTGGGGCCGTTGTTGATCGATAATCGCTAATTAACATGCGGTATTCGTCGTCGACACCAGCCGTTAACTCCTCAAGTTGAAGCATCACAAGACGCCCATCAGTGCCGAGTTCGTTTATGTACCCCTCAATCTCTTCAGAGATACGGCGCACCATCTCTGCACGCTGCATAGCGGTTGCAACATCTCTCCATGTCACTAAGTCTTCAATCTCTGTGACTGAGAGGCTCGTAGTTACTGCGTCGAGGCGTACTCGATAACGCTCGAGAATCTGCATTGCCTGATCAGCGCGCGCGAGCACACGCGAGACTGGCTCGAGTTGCCGCTTCTCGCCGCGCCGGTGAATCGCTACAACGCTCATATCCTCTGAGACGGTGATCGTTGGAGCATCTACCTGACGACCAACTCGCTCGGCGGTGCGGTGGCGAGTGCCTGTCTCGGTAGTTGGAGTATTCGGATCTGGGACAAGATGAACATTCGCCCTTGCAATACGCGATGCATCCGCCGAGAGGATGATCGCACCATCCATTTTTGCTAACTCTGAGAGTCGCTGCGGCGTGAACTCGGCATCAAGGAGAAAACCTCCAGAGCAGATCCCAAGCACCTCTGGGCCATCACCCACGACAATGAGAGCGCCCATGCGCGCCTGAAGGATGCGGTCAAGCCCCTCTCGAAGGGGCTGCCCGGGGGCAACGAGGCGCAGCGAGTTGATCATCGCTTGGGATTTTCCTGGTATCGGCAACGCTGCTCCTCTCGAGGTTGCGGGAGATTACCGCGACCGAGCGATGCCGCGTCTCTTAGGAGACCGCTCGCTGCTGATCGAGGCTCAGTCCAACTGCTGCCAGTGCCTCAACAACGCTCCCAACACGTATTAGCTCGATGCCCTCTACCCCTGCCGAGGAGGCCGGGACAATCGCTCTGCGGAATCCAAGGCGCGCAGCCTCAGCAAGGCGACGCGGAGTCTGGCCAGCTTGGCGCAACTCCCCGCCTAATCCGATCTCACCGATCGCTACAAGATCATCGGGGACTGCTACCCCGATGCGCGCACTCGCTACAGCGATCGCGACTGCAAGGTCTGCCCCTGCCTCAATTACACGCACTCCACCGGCAACGCTTGCATAGACATCTACGTCAGCGACTGAGACTCCGGCTCGCGCATCTAGTACCGCAAGAAGCATCGCTAAGCGGCTCGACTCAAGCCCCTGTGCACTACGGCGTGGCATCGGAGCCGTAGAAGAATTTACGAGCGCCTGTACCTCTACCAATAATGGGCGTGCGCCCTCGAGCACTGGTGCAACAATCGAGCCTGGAAGCCCAGGGCGACGATCGGTTAAGAAGAGTGCGGATGGATCTGGGACATCTATGAGGCCTGCCTCGCCCATCTCAAATAATCCAAGTTCGTGCGTTGATCCGAAACGATGCTTAAGAGCGCGCAGCATTCGCAGCGCATGGTGGCGATCGCCCTCAAATTGTAAGACCGTATCTACAACGTGCTCGAGTGCGCGCGGTCCAGCAAGTTGCCCATCTTTTGTGACATGCCCGACTAATACAACAGAGATACCGCGCTCCTTCGCTAAACGCACTAAGCGCTGTGCGCACTCCCTAACTTGAGTTACCGATCCCGGGCTTCCTGGAAGGTCTGGATCGTGCACTGTTTGAATGGAGTCGATCGCAAGTACATCAGGGGCGACGGCATCAACCTGCGCCAACACATTGTGCAGTGACGTATCTGAGACGACCAGCAGGCTTGGCTCGAGGACCCCGAGTCGGTCAGCGCGCATCCGTACTTGCTCACATGACTCCTCTGCAGACACCAGTAAGCAGCGCGCACCATCGGCGGCCATGCGCCCAAGCGCTTGGAGCATGAGAGTTGATTTCCCCATACCTGGCTCGCCGACTAAAAGCGTCACAGACCCGGGTACCAACCCTCCATCTAAGACTCGATCCAACTCAGGAACACCGGTCGCGCGGCGCTGTGCCCCGATTGGGTCAATCAAGTTGATAGAGACGGCCGTTGGCATAGGGCTAGAGGCCGCTCGAGCCTGAGGCGCAGCAACCTCTTCGACGAGGGTGTTCCATGCCCCGCACTCTGGGCAACGCCCCAGCCAGCGGGGAGTTTGGGCTCCACAATCGGTACAGGAATGGCGAACACGTGTTCGAGTCATGAAGGAAGCGTAGCGTAGGGCTGTGACACAATTCGCGCATCTAGTAATCGGCTTCGATTTAGACATGACTCTGATCGACTCACGCCCCGGAGTAGCCCATACTTTCGAGGCCCTAAACCGCCTTCTAGGCACATCAATTCCCGGCGACCAACTCTCAGAGCAGCTCGGTCCAACACTCGAGACCGTTCTTGCCGATTACTTCCCCCCAGAGGAGATAGAGGGGGTCTGTGATCAGTTTCGCTCCATTTATGCAGATCTAGGCCCCAAGGGATCAAGCCTCCTCCCTGGGGCGCTCGAGGCATTCGAGGCTGTAGAGGCTGCGGGTGGGAAGAATCTCGTCATCACCGCAAAGTTCGAGCCCAATGCACACCGCTGCCTCGATGCCGTTGGCCTAAGAGCAGCGCATGTAGTCGGGTGGCGTCATGGCCCCGCAAAGGCAGATGCACTAATCGAGCACTCTGCGCTTGCCTACGTAGGCGACACCCCGCCAGATATGCATGCGGCACTCGTCGCAGGCATCACAGCTATGGGCGTCGCTACTGGGCCATGGAGCGCAAATGAACTCATGGGTGAAGGAGCCAATTTTGTGATGGCGTCATTGCTTGAGTTTCCAGAACGACTTAACGCACTTCTATCAAGCTGAGTAGCACCAGAGAACAGAACCAGAGTGCGAGTAATGCGCGTCACTTATGGGGAGCATGCTTACCGTGCGCGCTGCGAGGCCTATGCCTCTCCACCTCATCGCTTGGTTGAGCGGGGGCGTGAGCGCCGTGGTGTCCATGACGATTTGCGTGCCGCCCGTGTGGCCTACGGCGTGCGCGGATCGAACCTGCAAGTAGAACTAAGAGCGCACTTATGACGAGTGCGCATCCAAGAAGAAGCAGCGATATCGCTTTTGGATGCCATACCTTGGTCGAGCTAGCTAATGCGATGCGACCGCTACTAGCCGCTCCATTCTTCGCATCGCCCTCGCTCGCTGCTCTACTAATCACTCCGCCGGGCAACTCAGACTTTAGGGAGAAGCGAATATTCCTGTCGGCACGATCGTTGAGGTTCTCCTCGACGATCTCAGGCGCTACCCCAGCGTTGCGTAATACCTGTGACAGTGCTGGATCATTCGCCAATCCAAGTTTGAGCGCAGCGGGGTCTAGTTCGAGATCAACAGAGTATTTATCAACAAGTGCTCCAGGCTTATGAATGACCACCGCTCTGCTGAAGAATGAGGACTCTTCTCCGACAATCTCGTTCAGAATCGGCGCCACACCCTGCGGATTTGCAAACGAGTGCCATGCGGTTATCGACGCGCCTTCGCTAGTGCGCCTCCACTTCGAGATCTGCCAACCTGCAGCGGATAGATCGTCTACGCGCAGAGTTGTCTCTAGAGTTCGCCCGTCTACCTCGGCTGCAGTTACAGCGGCCTTATCTATATCGACCTTGAGAATGACGCGCCCAGAGCCATCACTATTGAGTCTCAACACCACAGCGGTATCGACGCGGCAAGCGGCGAGCAGAAAGCTCGCCGCAAGCAACAACAATATTAAACGCCATCGCGCCATGCGATCGCGCTCCGTTACCGCCCTATCTCTCGGTGCCGCTCTCAGTAGCGCTCTCGGCTAGCTCGACCGGTGGGAGCACAACACTCTCAGACTGTCGGAAGACGATCTCGCCATCCTCGACATCTATGAGAATTGACTGCCCGATTCCGACCTCTTTCCAGAGAAGCTTCTCAGACAGCGGATCCTCGACATAGCGCTGAATTGCGCGACGCAAGGGACGAGCACCGAGTGTCGGGTCATAACCCTTCTCTGTAAGCAGGTCGCGCGCCGCATCGGTTAGGTCAAGCGTGATGCCCTTGCTCTCAAGTTGAGTCTGAACCCTCTTAAGGAGGAGATCAACGATCGAGTGAACCTCATCACGTGATAGTTCACTGAAGACAATTACGTCATCGATACGGTTTAGAAACTCAGGGCGGAAGTGGCGCTTCAGTTCCTCGGTGACGCGCTCCTTCATTCTCTCGTAGTTGACACCATCATCGGCCTTTGCGAAACCAACACCAGTTTTACGAAGGTCGGCAGTGCCGAGGTTTGAGGTCATGATGATCACGGTATTCTTGAAGTCGACAGTACGGCCTTGAGCATCTGTGAGTCGCCCATCCTCAAGAATCTGAAGAAGAGCGTTGAACACGTCTGGGTGGGCCTTCTCAATCTCATCGAAGAGAACAACTGAGAATGGCTTACGCCTAACAGCCTCGGTGAGCTGACCGCCTTCGTCATAACCCACATACCCAGGAGGCGAACCAACAAGACGCGAGACGGTGTGCTTCTCCATGTACTCGCTCATGTCGAGTTGAATGAGTGAAGCCTCATCGCCGAATAGGAACTCTGCAAGAGTTTTTGCCAACTCGGTCTTGCCCACACCAGATGGCCCAAGGAAAATAAACGATCCAGATGGGCGTTTCGGGTCTTTTAGACCAGAGCGTGTCCGGCGGATTGCCTTTGAGACAGCGACAACAGCCTGCTCCTGTCCAATGATTCTCTTGTGGAGCTCATCCTCCATGCGCAGCAGTTTGGCAGTCTCTTCCTCGGTAAGTTTGTAGACCGGGATTCCAGTCCAGAGCGCAAGCACCTCTGCAATGGACTCCTCAGTTACCTCGTTGAAGAGATCAACTCCCTCGGCGCGGAACTCCACCTCTTTCGTTGCTCGTTGCGCGATGAGTTCTTTCTCACGGTCGCGCAATGATGCGGCAGTCTCAAACTGCTGTGCCTCGATTGCGGCTTCTTTCTCTTTGCGCACAGAGGAGATCGCATCTTCGATCTCGCGGTAGTCAGGTGGTGCCTGCATGCGACGGATACGAAGGCGCGCTCCGGCCTCATCGATGAGGTCAATTGCCTTATCAGGGAGATGGCGATCCGAGATATAGCGGTCTGCAAGGTTCGCAGCAGCAACCAATGCCTGGTCTGTGATGGTTACGCGATGGTGCTGCTCGTAACGCTCACGGAGTCCCTTAAGAATCTCGATTGTGTGCGCAACAGATGGCTCCTCAACCTTGATTGGCTGAAAGCGTCGCTCTAGCGCAGCATCTTTCTCAAGGTGCTTGCGGTACTCGTCGAGAGTTGTTGCACCTACGGTCTGCAGTTCACCGCGAGCAAGCATTGGCTTGAGGATGCTCGCAGCATCTATCGCACCCTCTGCTGCACCAGCCCCAACGAGAGTGTGAATCTCGTCTATGAAGAGAATGATGTCGCCACGGGTGCGAATCTCCTTTAGAACCTTCTTGAGGCGCTCCTCAAAATCACCGCGGTAACGCGATCCAGCGACAAGTGCACCGAGGTCAAGGGTATACAACTGCTTGTCTACAAGTGTCTCAGGCACATCGCCCTCAACAATCTTGGCGGCTAGACCCTCCACGATTGCAGTCTTTCCAACCCCTGGCTCACCGATTAGAACCGGGTTGTTCTTCGTGCGACGCGAGAGAACCTGCATCACGCGCTCAATCTCTTTCTCGCGACCGATTACAGGATCAAGTTTGTTCTCGCGCGCCATCTGGGTGAGGTTGCGTCCGAACTGATCAAGCACGAGCGATCCGGTTGGCTGTGCCTCGCCGGTTGCTCCTGCTGCTGGGGCTGCTTCCTTGCCACCTGCGTAACCCGAGAGGAGTTGAATTACCTGCTGGCGTACGCGCGATAGATCTGCACCGAGCTTCACGAGTACCTGAGCGGCTACACCTTCACCCTCACGGATCAATCCAAGAAGAATGTGCTCGGTACCTATGTAGTTGTGGCCAAGTTGAAGTGCTTCGCGCAGAGATAGTTCTAGAACTTTTTTGGCTCGTGGAGTAAACGGAATATGGCCCGAGGGTGCGGTGCCGCCCTGCCCAATGATCTCCTCGACCTGCGCGCGCACAGCCTCAAGAGAGATTCCAAGGGACTCAAGCGCCTTAGCGGCGACTCCTTCGCCCTCATGGATTAGCCCAAGCAGGATGTGCTCGGTCCCGATGTAGTTGTGATTAAGCAGGCGAGCTTCTTCCTGCGCTAGTACGACAACTCTTCTTGCTCGGTCAGTAAAGCGTTCGAACACTTGAGACCACCTCTCGTGGCTTTTATGGATCTGACTATGAAGTCTGGCTCGCTGTAATTATCTCGCTGTAAATGTCTCGCTATAACTGGTGACGGCACTCTTGAGTCTCTTAATCCTCAAGCCTGCCCCGGCTATTGCACCGGACCCGCATTGTATCGGCCAAGAATCCCATTCCCTTAGGGTCACACCCTAAGTGCATGGAATTTTTCGATGTAGGTAATACGTCACAGCGCTCTGATTTGTTCCCGAGCCCGGTTGGAGAGGATCCGCCGAGGGCCGTAACCTGCATAAACATGTCACCGCTTGAGGCGCTCGGCCTCCCCGAACTCCCAACCGATCTCATTCGCGTTGAGGAGGCGCTGCGGTCATCGGTAGCCCACTCGGACCCATTTCTCGCAGATGTTGCTGGGCATTTAGTCGCAGCCGGAGGGAAACGGCTCCGCCCCGCTCTGACTATCTGCTCGGCCTACGCATCCCTCGGCGTTAGCGGCAGCAAACACACAGAGCGCTCGGCGAGCACAGCCGCCATCGCTGGTGGATGCTCAGTTGAGTTGGTTCACATCGGATCCCTCTACCACGACGACGTAATCGACGAAGCCAAGACTCGCCGAGGTGTTGAGAGCGTCAATTCGCGTTGGTCCAACATCGTGGCAATTCTTGCTGGCGACTTCTTACTAGCGAGAGCATCAGAGATTGCAGCGTCACTCGGTGCCGACGTCGCATCATTACTTGCAACAACAATCACTGAACTCTGCAGAGGGCAGATACTCGAACTCCAGCACACCTTCGATGCAGACCATGATCGAGATGCCTATCTATCCGCTATTGCAGGTAAGACTGCATCACTATTCGGGACCTCGTGCCGTATCGGTGGGATGGTCTCTGATGTCGATGAATCTACGCTCGACTCTCTGACCGCGTTTGGCGAGCACCTCGGAATGTGCTTCCAAATCGTCGACGACATTCTCGACCTGACGGCTGACACTGAGACTCTCGGTAAGCCTGCTGGCAACGACATCATGGAGGGCGTTTACACGCTCCCAGTTATCTGCGCTCGAGAGAACTCACCTGAATTGCGATCAATGCTCGGCGAGAAAGTTACGCAGGATGAGGCAGATGCAATTCGTGACCTAGTGCGCAAGAGCGATGGGCTACAGATTGCTCGCGAGTTCGCTAACTCAGAGGCTGAGAAGGCCAAAGCAGCTCTTGTAAACGCGAAGGACCTCGACCCAGAAATTATCAGTGGTATGTGCCGACTCGTGGAGACACTGATAGTTCGCAGCACCTGAGAAGAGAGACAAAGCACGCAGCCCTAGCTATTAGGCGTGATCTCGCTCTCTGCTTCTTCCACGGCTAGTGCTCTGATTACCTCGGGCCTCTCAGGGCGCGACTGTGGAAAGAGAATTACCTCGCGAATGGATGCAACCCCTGCGATGAGCATCACTAACCGGTCAATCCCAATACCGAGGCCACCGGTCGGCGGGAGCCCATACTCAATGGCCCGCAAATAATCTTCATCCACTCCGTGCGCCTCTGCATCACCATCCGCTTGGAGCTGCGCCTGTGCTTCAAATCGCTCGCGTTGATCAACTGGATCGTTCAACTCACTAAAAGCATTGGCGAGTTCGCGCCCACCAATTATCGCCTCAAAGCGCTCCGTCAATGTCGAGTCATCTCGATGCACTCGGGCAAGTGGCGATACCTCTCTTGGGTAATCAAGTACGAATACTGGGCCTACCAACTTGTGCTCGGTCGTCTTCTCGTAAATCTCGAGCATAAGTTTCCCTGATCCCCAGGACTGCTCGTACGGCACCTCAAACTTGTCGCAGAGAATACGTACTGCCTCAACGGGCATACTTGGGTGCACGTCAACGCCAGCATGCTCGATGATTGCATCGCGAAGCGTCACGCGTCTCCAAGGCGGAGCTAACTCGAGCACCTCGCCATCGTGAATAACTTGTGTTGTTCCCAGAGCAACCATCGCGCAGTGTGCAACTAGCTCTTCGGTCAGGGTCATCATCTCGCCATAGTCAACAAATGCTTCATAGAGTTCGAGCATGGTGAACTCTGGGTTGTGACGGGTAGAGAGCCCCTCATTTCTAAATACCCTGCCCATCTCATAGACCTTGTCGAACCCTGCGACGATTAGACGCTTTAGATGTAGCTCGAGGGCAATGCGGAGCACGAGATCCATGTCGAGAGCATTGTGGTGCGTCAGGAATGGACGCGCTGCGGCACCGCCAGCCTGATCGTGGAGTACCGGGGTCTCGACCTCAATAAACCCAAGCGAGCCGAGGTAGTCGCGGATAGCAGCCATCACTTTGAATCGAATCTCAAATACGCGACGCGCCTCTTCGTTGACAATTAGGTCGACATACCTCTGACGGAAACGAGTATCGACATCCGAGAGCCCATGCCACTTGTCGGGGAGAGGCCGCAGCGCCTTGGCGAGCAATTGGAAGGATCGCACCTTTACCGATAGCTCACCTTTGCGTGTTGTCATTACAACCCCCTCGACACCTACCCAGTCCCCTAGGTCAAGAGCGTCGAAGTCGTTGTGTCCTTCAATACCTATCTCGCCCTCGGATACAAATAGCTGCACCGCTCCAGAGCCATCGCGCATCGTTGCAAATGTCAGTTTGCCTTGGCGCCTTAGGAGCAATAGACGACCGGCTATGCGTACGACTTCGTCGGTCTCAGTGCCGGCCTCAAGGTCTGGAAACTTTTCGCGCAAGCCGCCGATCGTGGTGCTGCGGTCAAAACGCACTGGATAAGGCTCGATGCCCGCGTCACGCATCCTCTCGACTTTTTCGAGGCGGCGCGTTCGTTCATCTGTTGGGCGTTCTGGAGTATCGGTCATTGGTTTCTCTCCCACACAATGCGCAGACCCTCGAGGGTGAGCCACGGCTCGAAGTGCTCAATGGTTCTCGAATATGGAACCATGAGCTCGGCCAATCCACCTGTTGCGATGACTGTGCATTTCCCTAACTCTGCTTGGAAACGCTCGACCATCGAATCAACCTGACCACTAAATCCATAGATAGCGCCGGACTGAATCGACTCCACCGTCGTCTTACCGATCACATTTCTAGGCGCAACGAGTTCGACTCTGCGTAGGGCAGCGGCGCGCCCAAATAATGCATCTAACGAGATCTCGATACCGGGCAGAATCGCACCACCGAGATACTCGCCTTTCTCGCTAATGGCCTCAATGGTGTTGGCGGTTCCAAAATCCACAACGACTGTCGGCCCGCCATATTTTTCATACGCTGCGACCGCGTCTGCGATGCGATCCGGCCCAACTTCCTTCGGGTTGTCGTAGAGAATCGGCATTCCGGTTCGTACGCCGGGCTCAATAACTAGCGCCTCAAAGCCAAAGTATCTACGGGTCATATCACGAAGCGACGCAGTGATCCGAGGGACACCGGAGCAGATTGCAACTCCGGTAATTTCGTCATCAAACGAAAACCCGTGGAACCCAAGGAACTGCTGAATCATCAATGCCAGCTCGTCCGAGGTCCGCTCAGCCGCGGTTGCGATGCGCCAGTGGTCAGCGAGGGTCTCCCCATCAAAGAGCCCAATAACAGTCTGTGTGTTTCCTGTATCGATTGCTAGAAGCATCTAATCGAGGTCCAGTCCTATGTCGACCGCTGGGGCCGAGTGCGTAATTGCGCCTACCGATATAAATGTTGCACCGGCCAGCGCATAGTCGCCGACAGTATCTATTGAGACCCCGCCGGATACCTCTAATTGAACATCCGGCCCAGCGATCTGACGCGCTTCGCGAACCATCTCAGGAGTCATGTTGTCGAGGAGAATTAGATCAGCGCCAACCTCGATCGCCTCTCGCATTTGGTCGAGCGTGTCGCACTCGACCTCGACGATTCTCCCTGGCCAATGAGCTTTAGCCCTGCGTACTGCAGAGGTGAGGTCATAGTGAACAAGGTGGTTGTCCTTAATGAGCACCGCATCTGAGAGGCACTCCCGATGGTTAAACCCACCACCGGCACGCACCGCGGCCTTCTCCAGAGCGCGTAGCCCGGGGAGCGTCTTTCTCGTATCGCGAATCTGAGCCTTCCCATGTGCGCTCCTCACGTAACGCCGCGTGAGGGTCGCAACTCCAGAGCAGTGCTGGAGGAGATTCAAGGCAGTGCGCTCTGCAGAGAGAATTGATCGAAGCGAGCCGCTCACTAAGCCAAACGCAGCACCGGGTTGAACATCTGATCCATCAGGTGATGTCCATGCAACTACTAGGTCAGAGTCGACCTGGCGAAAGACTTCACTAGCAGCCGCTGTACCAGCAATTACTGCGTCTGCACGCGATACGAATCTCCCGGTTCCATATGCATCCTCAGGGATCACAGCAAGCGAGGTGAGATCTCCAAGGAGGCCGAAGTCTTCTCTAAGAGCAAGCGCTACAACCTCGCGGAGCATTCCTGCGGGTGGATCAAAATCTGTAGTCACACGACCTCCGTTGAGAGTCTCTTCGAATCCGTAAGTAGAACATCTGCGGGAGGCTGCGAGTGGGTTACCAGCGGAACAAAACTCGTCTCGTAGCCATTTAGATGGATAAATCTCCCAAGTAGAGCGGTGCTCTGGTCTGTAAAATCAAGTCGCGTATGGGTCCCACGGGACTCCTCTCGACGAAGTGCTGCTGTCACAAGCGTGCGCGCCACCGTCACAAGATTATTCATCTCGTACTGCGCTGGAGTCTCTGCATGCATGCTGAGTGGGAGCACATCAAGGACTCCAGTGAGGCTCCCAGCATCGCGTAAAACGCCGGCCCCAAAAGTCATGGCACGCTGCAGGGCCCCGAGAGTTATCGAGGCGCGGACAGAGGATTCGTTGGAGCGAGTCGCAATAACGGCATGCTGCCTCGAGGCTGCAGAGAGAACGCTGCGCAGAACTCCGGTGGCGAGCGGCTCCTGCCTTCCATCAAGAATTGCCTCAACTGCTCGTGGAGCGAATACCAGACCATCAAGAAGCGAGTTTGAGGCGAGGCGATTGGCTCCGTGTACCCCCGAACATGCCACCTCTCCGCATGCCCATAGACCGGGCAGTGTTGTTGCACCGTCTAGGTCGGTACAGATTCCGCCCGAGAGGTAATGAGCAGCAGGGGCTACAGGCAGCAGATCGCGCTCGGGATCTAGCCCCGCGGCGCGAGCAGCTCTAGCGACTGTTGGAAAACGCTGAGCAAAGTCACTAATCGCAGTTGCGTCTAAGAACAAGTGCGCAAGGTTACGCGCAACTAGGCGTCGAGTAATAGCGCGCGCAACTACATCCCGAGGGGCTAGGTCGCCGAGTGGGTGTTCCGCCTGCATAAAGGCCTCACCGTTCTCGTCGCGAAGAACTGCTCCCTCTCCGCGCAATGCTTCACTCAACAATGGTCTAGGCATCAGAGCTACATCAAGTGCCGTCGGATGGAACTGCATGAATTCGATATCCGCTATGGCTGCACCTGCTCGATAAGCCATAGCGATTCCATCGCCGGTCGATACAGGCGGATTCGTCGTTACAGCAAAGAGTTGCCCTGCTCCACCAGTAGCAAGCAGAACATTTCGTGCACGCACTTCCTGAAGAGTCCCATCCGGTGCAATTGCAGTAACCCCTACAACAGCTCCACCCTCCAGAATTAGATCAACAGTGAACCAACGCTCGCGTGCCTCGATACCCGGGTGATCATCAAGGGCAGCAACTAGCGCTCGCTCGATCTCAGCACCGGTTGCGTCTCCGCCGGCATGCACGACCCGTGCAAGGGAGTGCCCCCCTTCGCGTGCTAGCTCAAGTTCGCCGTCAATCGCTGCACGATCGAACTCGGCGCCGAGTGCCATGAGATCTCGAACTCGGCGCGGACCCTCGCGCACTAAGACGTCGACTGCCTCAATGTCGCAGAGGCCACCACCGGCATCGAGGGTGTCAGCACGATGGAGCGCTGGGGAGTCAGGCTCGGAGAGCGCAGCAGCGACACCTCCCTGCGCGTAGTTCGTTGCGGTATTCGAGAGGGCGCCCTTAGTAAGCACCGTTACCTTTAGACCTGCATCCGCTGCGCGTATTGCAGCAGAGAGCCCCGCGATACCGCTGCCGAGGACTAGGAGATCAAGCATCTACTCAGCCTACGACCGCACGAAGGAAAGGCCGTCACGCAGCGCCCCAAGATCGGCGAGCAATTTGCCACTGGGGTCGAGGGTAAAAGAGACGTTGTCGATTAGGCGAGCGGCGCCGACACGCGCTGCCACAGCCGCAACATACTCACGACCGACCTCAATAGTCTCGGTGATGGTGAGGTCGTCACCGGTTAAGACCTCGGCATAATCAATCGTCACCCCCTGAGAACTGCCAAGAGACTGGACCAGGTCAGACTCAATTTGGAGCCGGTTACGTTCTCCCGCGTCTATCGAATCAACCAGTGCAAAGAGTGACCGTGAGAGCGCAAGTGCATTCTGGCGGGCAGGCACATCTAAGTAAGTGTTGCGGCTCGACATTGCAAGGCCATCGTCCTCACGCACCGTCGGGCACTCGACCACATTCACCGGCAGACTCAAATCGCGGACGAGGCGCTTCACTACAGCAACCTGCTGATAGTCCTTCTTCCCAAAGAAAGCATCGCATGGACCAACCACTCCAAAGAGCTTCGCTACCACCGTTGCGACTCCAGCAAAGTGCGTAGGCCTCGAGGCTCCACAGAGCCTGTCGGTTAGGCCCGTCACTGTCACCACTGTCCGCATTGGCACCGGATACATCTCTTCAACACTTGGATGGAAAACAATCTCAACGCCCTCCGCGGTACAGGCTTCGATGTCACTCTCGAGATCACGCGGGTAGCCGGCGAGGTCTTCGTTGACTCCAAACTGAAGCGGGTTCACGAATATCGATACCACTACTAGATCGCAGGCAGTGCGGGCGCGTGCCATCAGTGCCCTGTGGCCAGCATGAAGGAAGCCCATCGTTGGAACAAACCCGATGGATCTCCCGTCGTGGCGTGCAGCCTCGAGGGTTCGGCGCAGTTCGTCAACGTGGCTAATGATCCTCAAGAGAGCATCTCCTCAAATGCAGCATCATCCCGGCCGGAGAGACGAAGCGCATCGCGCGCCAAAGCCTTATATACCGCCAACTCTGATGGATCTATATCTCTGAGATGTGCCTCAATCGTTGCAGTGTCTCCGCGAGACACCGGGCCCGTCAGAGCACTTTGTGGGCCACCGATTAAGGCGGCTTCCAGTGCTGCGCGAGCAAGAGGAGCGAAGGCCTCAAACGGAACACCCGCAGAACTCGCCATTCGCTCAACCTGCCCCATTAGAGCGACTAGGTGGTTCGAAGCAACAACCGCTGCAGCGTGATATGCCGAGCGGTTTGCAGGCAACACGTAGAACGGAGTCAGACCAATTTCGCGTGCCAATTCCTCAATCTCTTGCGGACCCTCAACGGCGCAGAACGCAGCCTGAAGTTTCTCGAAGGCATTATCATCGGAGAGTGTCTGGAGAGGATGCAGAGAACCAAGCACTAGGTCTGGGCGAGTTGATCGCACTCCCTCCAAGGCTTCAATCCCCGTCGCACCCGCGAGGTGAATCAGAAGCGCGCCATGCTCTGCTCGCGCAGCAACAATGAGTGAGGTCTCGCTAATTGCAAGATCGGGGGTCGAGATGATTATTAAGTCGACTCCGATCCCAACATCCGCTGCACTACAGGCCACTCCCCCGAGCTTCTCTGCCAATGGCTGAGCATGCTCGATAGAACGACCAGCAACGCGCGAAATTACCCAGCCCTTATTGGCGAGTGCCTTTGCAATTGCGGTGCCTGCGCGGCCTGGGCCGATGATGGAGAGTCTGCGTTGATTCAAAGTGGGCTCCAGCCCCTCAAGGGGTGCCGGTCTCATTTCAGTCAAGTGGCTAAGAAATTATTGGTTGCCTTTAATTACTTCAAGACTAAGGCTACCGGTATGCGCCGCACGCCTGTCCACCCGCCCGCTGGGGCATCCGCCAATTCAGGGGCAATCTCACTAAGGGGTGCCAGAACAAATGCCCGTTCCCACATGCGCGGGTGAGGCACTTCAAGGTCTGGCGTGCTTACTAACTCATCACCATAAAGCAACACGTCGACATCGAGGGTCCGCGGCCCCCAGTGCTCCACGCGTTCGCGGCGAGCCTGCACCTCGAGACTCTGAGCAATAGCGAGTAGCTCGTGCGGGGATGCCTCAGTATCAATAGAGAGCACCGCATTTAGAAAGTCATCTTGGACAGGCCCCCCAACAGGGTCGGTCTCATACACCGATGAAATAGAGATGACATCAACGCGGATGTCGTCAGAGAGAGCGTCTAATGCCATCTGCAAGTGCGCTAGCCGGTCACCGAGATTGGAGCCAAGCGCGAGGTACGCGCGTGTCATTACAGCTCTACCCGCACCGCTGAATACTCAAGGTGCTCGGGCACTGGTGGCCGCATCTTCTTGACAGTAACGATGACTCCGGTCACGCGAGGATCCGTTCGACACACTTCACCAATACGCGTCGCCAATTTCTCAATGAGGGCATAACTCTCATCGTTCACAACTCGCGCGACCATCGTTGTGATCTCGCCATAATCAATCGTGTCCTCGAGGGCATCGGTTGCAGCAGCCTTTGAGATATCAACAGTTAGGTCGATATCTACCTCAAATGGCTGCGCACGCTGCTGCTCTTCAGGAAGAACTCCGTGAACCCCTAGAAGGCTTAGGCCTCGAAGTTGAATAGTCGCCACGACCTCAAACCTTTCGACTTCTAATCAAGCCAGAATCAACTGTGGCGGCAACTATCTCGCGCCCCGTTGCTCCAAGTTCGCGCCCCGTTAGACGCTCTGCGACCATGATCGCCGGCGGGCCCTCAGGTATGAGCTCCGAGTAGAGCAAGTAACCAGCGATCACCCCAACGAGTCGATCCCCAAACTCCTCATGGTGAAGCAAGAGTTTCTCTTTGGGGTCATCGAGCCTGCGAGCAATCGTCTCAAAGATGATGTGGAGACGAATTGGCAACTCATCAGGGCGGCCGAGAGGAACCTGCTCACAAGGGATTGCGGCCTCGTCGTAGGCGCGCAGATTATGCGGCGAGTCAAGAAGAGAAACAACTCGCGTAAAGCCCTGCTGGTGAAGCCAGATGAGCTCTTCCTGACGGCGAATCTTGCGGTGGTTGCGAGAGAAACCTCCAGGGCGCTCCGATGCCGCTAGGCGGTCTTTGATCACCCAACAAAATAATCGCGGCTCTAGACCCTGGGCCCAGCGCCCCCTCAAGGCGCTCATGCGCCTACCGATTCAGCCATAGAGAGTGACCTTACAATCTCCACAGCACGATGCGCATCAGCAACATTGTGGACCCGAACCATTGAGGCCCCATGCTCTAATGCCCAGACTGTCGTGGCTGTAGTTCCGTCTTCGCGCATCATGGCGTCACTACCGGTTTTCTGGATTGATCCGATAAAAGACTTGCGCGATGCCCCGATGAGAATTGGGGATGATGTAGCAGCACATATCTCATCGATGTGAGCAAGTAGCGAGAGGTTGTGCTGTAGCGACTTCCCGAATCCAATACCTGGATCAAGCATGATTGCCTCCTTAGAGACACCAGCATCGAGAGCGTTATCGCGCGACTCCAGCAAGTGTGCAGTTACCTCTCTGACGACATTTGAATAATGAGGCTCTAACTGCATTGTTCTTGGTTCCCCCTGCATATGCATTGCAATAAATCCGACCCCGGACTCGGCGACAACCCGAAGCATCTCTGGATCGTGCCTACCTCCGGATACATCATTGACTATCTGCGCTCCCGCCTCGATAGCGGCTAGAGCGACACTCGCTTTCATTGTGTCAACGCTCACTATTGCGGAGCCGGCTATCGCTGCAACTAGGGGAACGACGCGCGCAGTCTCTTCCTCCTCAGATACAGGTAGCGCCCCTGGGCGGGTTGACTCTCCCCCGATATCAATCACGTCCGCTCCGTCTTTAAGGAGCGTCAGGGCATGCTCTAAGGCCAGCTCAGGGTCAAACCAACGCCCACCATCTGAGAAGGAATCTGGGGTGACGTTGAGTATCCCCATTACAGAAGCTCCGCCATCGATGAGTGGTTTCCAAGTGAACATTCAGGCGGATCGTATCTCGCCGAGCCGGTCTTCGTTCAAGGGCCTCCTCAGCGGCGCACGCCCGGGACACCGATCAGGCCCATTGCCTCGGCCCTAGTTGATGCATTCTCCTTGAATATCCCTCTGACGGCAGAGGTAACAGTTATGGCTCCAGGCTTGCGGACACCACGCATCCCCATGCAGAGGTGCTCGGCTTCAATGACCACTAGAACCCCTCGAGGGTCAAGCGCTTCAGCCAAAGCATCTGCTACCTGAGTGGTCAAGCGCTCTTGGACCTGAGGTCTGCGAGCAAACCCATCAACCACTCTCGCTAACTTCGATAGCCCAGTAATTCTTCCGTCCGCACCTGGGATATATGCAATATGTGCATGTCCATGGAATGGCACTAGATGGTGCTCGCATAGGGAGTAGATCGGGATGTCTTTAACCATGACCATCTCATCGTGACTTGCCTCAAAAGTAACAGAGAGATGCTCAGCTGGATTCTCGTGTAGGCCGGCGAGTACCTCGCCGTACATCTTTGCGACGCGCTCAGGGGTTCGCAGCAATCCATCGCGGTCCGGGTCTTCACCTACCGCCTCAAGTATTTCTCGTACAGCGCGAGCAATGCGCTCTACATCAATTTGAACAGGTATCTGATTGGGCATCGATTCTCCAAGTATTTATTTTTGTTGATATTCGTGAAATTGAGCACAGACTTTTTCCGTGCGCGTAATTCAGATCTCTTACTCTTCGCCTACATACTCGACAATCGCATTGAGATTTCGGTAGCGCTCTCCAACATCTAAACCATAGCCAACGACGAATGCGGGAGGGATTGTGAAGCCTATGTACTTCAAATCGGTATCCGTCTTCTGCAGGCCATCTCGAAGCAACAAAGCGCATACCTCGAGAGAAGCCGGTCCGCGTGCCATAAGGTTTCGGCGCAGGTAATTAAGTGTCAGCCCTGAGTCAACAATGTCCTCAACGACGATGACATGGCGATCAGTCAAGTCGATATCGAGATCCTTGATGATTCTCACTACACCGCTGGTACGTGTTGCTGAGCCGTAAGACGAGACCGCCATAAAATCAAACTCGACAGGCAGATTGATAGAGCGTGACAAGTCGCTCATAAACATAAAGGCGCCTTTTAATACTCCAACTAGTAGAGGCGCTCTGCCTTCGTAATCACTCGTGATTGCTGCACCGAGTTCAGCAATGCGATTGCGAAGTACCTCTGCGGAGACGACCTCACGACCAAGATTTGGGTCAGTACCGATCATTGGACTCCCTCAGATTTTGCCTGCTCATTACTCAGCGTCACGGGTTCGGAGGATACTCCGCGACGCAGATGCCCCTCTCTCCGAGAGATACGAATTCCACCCTCGATCTCCGTAGCGCGAAT
>JBAXPT010000001.1:0-36468 GCA_037132095.1 Actinomycetes bacterium | reverse complement strand
CGCCCTGTGAGTTGGGCCTCTAGCTCGTGGGGCACGAAGTTGGATTCGTTGGTGGTCTCAGCCTCAGTTAACTCGACCATGCGCTGAACTACCTCGGCGGGGTCCATCTGCCCTGTGGTCACGAATCCACTGATCATCTTGAATACATCGGTTGCGGGGGCGTTGACAGACTCTGCGCCGAACCACTCCCACATTGAATCGGCCATCCTGTCGTTGAACCCTGTCTGATATGGACCTGGGTTGAGAAGGGTCACATCAATGCCGAGCGGCGCGAGCTCGGCGCGCATTGCCTTCCCCATTGCTTGAAGCGCATGCTTTGTCATTGCATACGGGCCAAATGTTGGGGCAACGGCGACTCCCGCTATCGAGGAGACGATGATGATCCTTCCAGACCCACGTGTCGCCATTCCTTTAACGACAGCTTGAGTAACGGCGAGTGTCCCAAAGACGTTGACCTCAAAGGTGCGTCGAACTCGCTCCATCGGAACATCAGCGAGCGGCCCTGTCTGCCCGACTCCAGCGTTATTAATCAGTACGTCAACCTCCCAACCAGCGACCTTCTCGATGTCTTGGGCGTTGGTTATATCAATTCGCTCCACTTGAAGTTCGGGCGCCTCGGCACGAAGCTCCTCAACATGGGCATCGGTCTCAGTGGTAGCGATCACATGGTGGCCTCGCTCGGCAAGAGCGATACTTGCTGCCTTCCCAAACCCGGAACCTGCGCCGGTGATCATCACAGTCTTGCTCATTGAGTCCTCAGTCATTTCTTATTTAGGGGTCAAAACATTGAGAGAAGATTCTACGCCACGACGGGCAGTAGCTATTTCATGCGGAGGGGAGCAAGCGCCGCTGGTATCGCGATTGCGAGCCAGTCCTCAACCTCGGTGAGGTTCCTGCTTATTAAGGCGAAGCTGAGCGTTAGGCCATGAAAAAATGCTGCATAAGCGTATGGATCAACATCCGGGTTGGCGATGCCTCGCTCCTGTGCGGTGCGGAATAACTCCGTGGTCGCCTCGATCAGCGTTCGTTGAGGGCGAGAGAGCCCCGAGGGAAAATCGGGGTTCCCGAAGGAGGATGCCGCAGCAATTATGCGAGCCTCTCTCACTGGAGTGTTTGCCGCGTCTGTTACTGCTCGCCTTAATTGGGATGAGATGAAGGTTAGGAACGCTTCGTGCGTAGAGAGGTGCTTGCCGACCTCGAGAATATTTGCATCTTCGTTCAGTAGATCAGCACGAGAGATCTCTAGTTGGGCTGCACTGACTAGCTCCTCCTTGCTTCCCCAATGGTGATAGAGAGAGCTAGGTGAGACATTGACCTCGCTCAAAACAATTGAGACCCGAGCGTTCTTAATCCCCACTCGCCTAATCTCCGCAACCATTGCATCGAGCAAAGCCTGAGCGGTCTGGTCGCTAGTAGTTTTTCGTGCGGGCATAAAGGGAGCGTACCTCCCCACTTTTCCGTCAATGACCGCCCATGGCGCGACTTACCGCAGAAACCACGTACGGTTCACGTATTACAGCCACTTAAGACCCGTTCAAACTTTTACCGTAGGAGCAAGAATGCCCGATGCATCGCCAGTGCACTTCATCGCCCATTTCACTGTGAATGATCGCGATGGGTATCGCAAGTATGAGAGCGGCTTCTTCCCAATACTCAAAGCCCACGGTGGGCGCTTCATTACCTACGACGACGCTCCCATGATGCTTGAAGGAGAACGCGAGGGTGGGCGCACTGTGATAATCGGTTTCGACTCTGAGGAAGCCTGCCTAGCGTGGTGGAACTCTCCCGAGTATCGGGAGTTGGCTGCATTTCGCCATGCATCAACCACGACCCACTCAGTCTCGATTATCCACGCACCCCCAGGGCGCTAATTCGGCTCCGGCATTAGACGCCGTTCGTCCTAGTACTGCCCGCCTCGGGCCCAACCCATCGGAAGCGAGAGTTAGTTATGAACACTGCACTAATTATCTTCGGAGCATTTACTGGTCTGGCCGCGACGCTGTCTGGCATCGGGAAACTCAGTCGTCAACCAAAGGTGATCGCAACACTCACCGGCGTAGGTGTACCTGAGAATCGAATCCCGTTGCTGGCAGCTCTCGAGATTCTTGGGGCCTTGGGTTTGATAATCGGCATTTGGGTTCAGCCGCTTGGTGCCGCAGCTGCAATTGGTCTCGCTCTTTATTTCCTCTGCGCAGTTGCTGCGCATGTTCGAATCAAAGAACCAATCAAGGAGTCGCTGCCGGCGATTTTCCTATTTCTAATGGCTGCAGTAACTGCTGCGCTTCAGCTCGCTCGGTAGTTATTAGGCGAGTTGATTGATCGCCGCTCCGCAGGGACGCCGCGGCCTAGAACCGACCAGTTTTGGCTTTAGCTAATTCGCCCTCAAAGGTATCCTCTTGGCATGCCTCAAACATCGAGCGATCGTTCCGCTTATTTCCCTGCAATTGAGAAGAAATATGGCAAACCCGTCACGTTCTACTTGCAGGCGCTTAGCGATTTAGGCGATGCGAAATATGCCGATCAGATCTCGCTGCTTCGCGAGAAATTCGGTTTCAGTCAAACGCACGCGAACGCTCTTGTGATGTACGCGCGTGGGTCTACGAGTAGTCGACGAGTTGCGACTCCGGAGGATTACTTCCTAAGCCTCGGCGGCGAACGGGAGGAGACTGCGCGAGCGGTCTTCGCTGCAATCCTCTCGAAGTACCCCGACCTTGAGTTGGTAATCGCTTGGAACCAACCGATGCTGCGCATGGGTAAGGACTACATCTTCGGTCTGATGGGAGCGAAGAATCACCTTCTTCTTGCCCCTTGGGGCGGGATCTCCGAGACGGTCCTCGCCCGGCTCAAAGGTCTGAAGGTAAACAAAAAGACCGTGCAGGTACCAGTGGATTGGAAGATTGATGCGCCCTTACTGCGACTGATGGTCAAGGAACGTCTCGCACAGATAGGCGCTTGAGAAACCTTCACTCACTAGACACAGCGGTCGCCCACTCCCGTTTGCTAAGTGGTTCCTAAGAATTGCCTGAGATGTTCCACGCGGAGCGCGCTGTTGGGTTCCGAGTGAGGTACCTTCACTCCCATGACCCAATTAACCCGCCCCCGTAACGTTGCCGCCCTCGCTCTTATCATGCTCGCGCTCGCCGCTTGCAGCTCCTCGACGTCGTCAAACAACACCTCGAAGCCAACGAGCAATACCGCTGTGTCTACCTCAACCAGCGCGTCGGGCGCGCCGACAAAATTTGTTGCTGACATCTGGGGCGATAATTGGTTTGCTCTATACGTCAATGGCAAGCTTGTGGGTGAGGATTCAGTCCCGATTACAACGCAGCGCTCTTTTAACAAGGAGCGCATCACCTTTACGGCCACCTACCCACTTACCGTAGCGGTGCTCGCCAAGGACTACATCGAAGATTCGTCGGGCCTCGAGTACATCGGCACCCCACAGCAACAGATCGGCGACGGAGGAGTGATCGCTCAGATTAGTGACGAAGCCACCGGGCGAGTCGTTGCCGCCACGAACGCGAAATGGAGGACTCTCGTAGTCCAGCGCGCGCCGCTCAACCCATCGTGTGTGACATCCGCTAATCCGATTACCGATTGCGAGCACGAGTCGATAGCGACGCCGACCGAATGGGCGGCACCGTCATTCGATGACGCGTCATGGCCGAACGTCAACGTCTACACGGCCGTGCAGGTCGGGGCCCACGGTGACTACACGATGGTGACCTGGGACCCCTCGGCTTCGTTGATATGGGGGAGCGATCTAAAGCTTGACAACGTTTTGCTAATGCGCTCGCCCACGATCGCGCGCCCCTAGATCCGAGTCGCTGTTATTGACAGGGCTCCGACTACTGCCGGGTAAGCCCTGGCACAGTTACGGGGCGAGGAGACGTGCTCGGGTACAGAGGCGACTTCAGGTTTCGGGTGCTACTCAATGCTCTCGTTCTGTATGCGTCTTTGATTCCCAAAGCTCGCTGCTCGGGAGACGAGGAGTCCTCCGGCGACGAGAAGCAGACCGGCAGCCGCGAGTAGCGCCGTGCTGGCACCGGTAGCGGGAAGCGTTGGTTTCGAGGCGGTTGTGATCTGTGGGGGCTGGGTGACAGAAGGCGGAGAAGGCGAGACGGCCTCGGCCAAGACTCCTCGAACTGCGTCGTAGGCAGGTTTCGGGGCGAAGGCATTGTCGAACAGCAAGGGACGCGTCGGGGTGGCGAAGATCCCGGCGGAATCGAGCCAAGTTGAACCGTCGGTGAGTCCCCAAAGGGTTACTTCGACGCAACCATCAACCATCAGACACGCGCTAACGACTCGTGCGTACTCCGAGGCCTGCGACTGGAGGGCGCCGGGATCAGTTGGGGCGACGGGAACGTCTAGTTCGGTGACTGCCACCTCGAGGCCGAGCGCAGTGAAGTCGCGCATCTGCGACGCGAACCTGTCCGTATCAAGCACCGCGCCAGGCAGTCGGTGCATCTGAAGTCCGACACCATTGATGGGGACTCCCGCGTCGACGAGGTCAGAGACAAGAGCAACCAGGGCCTCATGCTTGCCCGGTACCCAGTCGGTTCCGTACTCGTTCAGCCAGAGCTCAGCGCTTGGGTCGAGAGTGTGAGCAAGACGGAACGCATCGGCGATCCACCCGGGGCCGAGGCTCCAGAAGACGCTGGTGGATTGACCTGTGCCGACACTGGCCAAGGGTTCGTTCACCACATCCCATCGATGGATCTTGCCCGCAAAGTGGTTCATCGTGGCTGTGATGTGGTTCTCGACGACAGTCTTCAGCGCGACGGGATCCGTGATGCTCTTTACCCAAGCCAGCGTGAAGGCGTCCTGTGCCCAAACAAGGGTGTGTCCCCTGATGGTCATGTCGTTGTCATCGGCGAAGCGCACGATCTCGTCGGCTCCAGAGAAATCCCAAGTGCCATTGCTCGGTTGGGTGGCATACCACTTGAGTGCGTTCTCGGGTGTTATTGAATTGAACTCACGGGCGAGCACCGATGCGTAGGCAGGGTCTGTGATCTCGTAGGGCTCCGCTGTTGCACCAATACGGATGCCCGCAAGATCCGCGAGTTGTCGCAGGGAGCAGCTTGCAGGCACTGAAGGGTCGCAGGTGGGAGAGGCGGCTGCGCCATCAATTCGCGTAAGAAACAGTGGAATGGCGGCAACCATGACGATGGCGAGACTTGTCGATCGTCGCCATAATGCTCGCTGAGCACGTAGTGCCATCAACAACTCTCCCCTGTCTTCGTCGGGGATCAGTATGGCACGTGTGATTTGGGTTCCGCGTCAATGCGATGAACTTCGTCTCAGCGCCAAGACTCGAGTCGGGAGACATCGCTGGCTTACGACATTAAATACAACATTCCGTATAGATCGGTGCCGATTTTAACCACAGCGTTGTAATTCGTGTCTCGATGACAAAACTCCCGCGTGATCCTCTGAAATTACCTATGCACGCGACAGTGCCCCGACCATTTGGCCGGGGCACTGTCGCACAAGGGGTATTAGGTGGAGGTGGCGGGGGTCGAACCCGCGTCTCCCGAGCTGTTGGTGGGGCTTCTCCGAGCGGAGCCGGTGATTGATCTCGGGTCACCACCGCTCACCGGCGGCACTGCAGTAACCCCAGCCTCATTAGATGTTCCGTCCGGCCCTGAGGCGCAGCTAGACGGTAAGCCACTCAAGATGACGTCCCAAGGCGGCCGAATGGCGGGGCCGTTAGAGACGAGCTAACTAATTTCTTAGGCAGCTAGTGCGAGGTTGTCCTCGGCATGTGTTTATTTTTGCCAGCTCTTTAACGAGGATCTGACGACCTCGGCTCGCTTCACCCACCTCGATCCTCGAGATCGAAGCCACGCACCCCCTTGTCAAGTGGGCCCCGGGTGCGCCGGGGGCCACGAAGGGATACTACGCCTAACCGGGGACTTCTATTCCCACGGCGCAGAATTGGCGACATTAGAGGGAGGCCGGAGCCTCCCGACTCAATTAGTCGGGGCGAGGGTCCCGGCGAATATCTGCCAAGCGAGCGCAGACTTCGCTATCAGGCTGAGCACAATGTAGATCTTCTCGCCGCGCAGGTAATTGCTCCATTTACCCTTCGCCTTGTACTGCCTCCACTGAACGATCGCGAAGCAGTTGAAGAGAAGAAAGAGCGAAATGACGATGCCGTAGACGAATCCTGGAGCGGTCGCCCCGGGTGGTCCCTTCGGCGATGCGAGGCTAAGTCCTACCGCGATCCACGGAATGATCCCAGCGATACATCCAAAGATGAATGGCAAGAAGTCGCCATCTCCCGGTGTCGTGTACTTCTCCTGGAGCCAACCGAACAAGATCATTGAGAGGTTCACGCCAAAGATTGCAAGCAGTGCGATGTAATCGGTTGTGCCATTTAGCTGGAGAATCACAACAATCATGATTGATGAGGAGAGCGAATACTCGACCCACCTGAAAACGTTGATGTTCTTCTTCAATCCGGCTTCATAACGAGCAAACATCGCAGGCGTACTTATTAGAAAGTGGAAAAAGGCTGAGAGCGCCAAGAAGGCCACAATCATGTACGCAAGGTTGACGTTGAAGAGATTCACCGGGTCTGCAAAGTTGCCTGTCCCGGGAGCATCAGTCATATATGTGGCGTTGACCGGTAAAGAGAATGAAGTAGAGAGAAGCAGAATCCCTATAAGCGAAGCAAGATGTAGGAATCCGGCACCGATATTTAGTCTTCGAAGTTTTGCTATTTCTGTATCCATTTGAGTCTCCAATTTGTTTGTATTAGTGATCGCGTTGGCGTTCTTTCAGTGCGCGTGCAGTGTCTCTGTTGGCGTCGCGCTCGGCTATTGCATGGCGCTTGTCGTATGAGCGCTTACCGCGCGCTAACCCAAGCTCGATCTTGGCGCGGCCATCCTTGAAGTAGACACGCATCGGCACAAGCGTGAGCCCCTTCTCCTGGGTGCGTAGTGAGATCTCAATTATCTCTTTCGCATTCAGTAGGAGTTTTCGGCGTCGGACCGGATCATGCTCGCCCTGTGAGAATGAATACTGCTGGACATGCATTCCATACATCCAGACCTCGCCGTTCTCAACCCGTGCGTATGCATCTAGGAGATTGGCGCGGCTCTCACGAATCGACTTGACCTCGCTACCGAGCAGGACAATCCCGCACTCCCATACATCGAGTATTAGGTAGTCGTGGCGCGCTTTTCGATTCGTAATGACGATCTGGTCGCCCCTGCGAGACATAGGTACGACGTTACCGGACTCCAAAGCAAAAACCTGCGAGCAGCATCTCGGCCCGTCCTTACGGCGGATTCGGGTGATAGGGGATTGGGGCGACGGATTCGGTTGTTGAGGTAGCTAGCGCTCCAGAGAGGCTGCCATTAGCGCTACCTTTGAGGGCGTGGCATTTACCGGAACCCCAACACTGCGCCTCACGAGGTCACAGCACGAGCGAATCATCGCAAGCTGCTACGACGGCCTACCAAATGAGGCATGCGGACTCCTTGGAGGCCCTGCAAACGGAGCGCTAGAGGAACCTACTGGTGTCGTGACGCAAGTATTCCCAACTAGCAACGTCGATGCTTCATCACTTACGTACACAGTTGATGGCAAAGAGATGCTCCGAGCCATGCACACTATGGACGAAGTTGGGGAGGTATTGGTTGGCTGCTGGCACTCGCATACCCACACAGAGGCCTACCCATCACCAACCGATGTGCGCACCGCGGCTGCCAACCCAAATTGGATCTATGTGATCGTCTCCCTCAAGCCAGAGCACGGGCACCCGGTACTGCGCGCATACCGAATACGCGACGGAGTAATAGCGGAAGTAGCTGTAGACGTAGTCGGTTAGGAATGGTTGTCACACCCCTGTTTTATAATCGAACATATGTTTGACCGACTCAATCAAATCACCACAGATCTTCAAGCCTGCATCTCCTCTCTCGAGGTTGATTGCGTTGATGCTGCCGGAGCTCGCGGATTAGTTGAGATTGCTGAGCGGATTCGGAGAGCCGGAGATGCGCTGCGAACGGTTGCAGTTGGCCAGGTTGAGCGAACCAATGCTTGGAAGGGCGAAGGCGCGAAGAGTATTTCGGAGTGGCTCTCCACGGAGACTGATTGTGCTCACTACGAAGCCCAGTCTGTGGTGTTGTTGGCTAACCAATTGCAACACTTGCCTGTTACGCAGGCAGCCTTGCTCTCAGGGGATCTCTCGGGCACCCAGGCTGTCGAGGTAGCACGCGGTGCAATCGTTGCGCCGAATACTGAGACTCAACTTATAAACCTCTCTAAGCATGCGACAGTGCGCGATCTGCGCGATGCGACCTCGCGTGTCGTTGCTGCGGCCACTGATGAGGCAGAGCGACACAGGCAGGTGCATAAATCGCGTTACTTAAAGTCGTGGATAGATCTTGACGGTTCATTCAATCTAAAAGCGCGCATGACGGTTGCGAACGGTGCGCTCGTCATGGCAGCGCTGAAGCCGATACAGGATGAGATCTTTAAGTCGGCGCGCAAGAGCAGTGCACATGAAAGACCTGAGGCCTACGCAGCAGACGCTCTAATGGTGCTCAGCGAAAAAGCGAGCGCCTCGGATTCAGAGGCAGGGGCGAGTAAGACAAAATCAACTCGCCCTAACGCAGTGATGAATATTCGCATCGACATAGACGCACTCAAGCGTGGACGTACTGAAGATGGTGAGGTCTGCGAGATCGCAGGTGTTGGGCCGATCCCCGTTGCAGCTGCCACCGAGTATTTAGGTGAAGCATTCCTAAAGCTGCTCGTGGTCGATGGCACAGAGATCAGGACAATCGCGCATATGGGGCGCGCATTGCCCGCGAAACTGCGCACGGCTGTCGAGGAGCGCGATCGCGTCTGCCAAGTACCAACATGCGACATGAGCCTCGGCTTAGAGATAGATCACATCAGACCCTTCGCAGAGGGCGGGCCAACCACCTTTGAGAACCTGGTGCGCCTCTGCAAGCGACACCACCTTCAAAAAACGCATGACGGATATCGACTCATCAAGATCGAAGCCAGCAAGGGCGAGATTGGCTTGCCCAAGGAGATCAGGTGGGATTGGAGAGCGCCACCGGATTTAAGGAACACGGGGTAGAGGAGTGAGGGCCTCGCTTCTGCCCGAATTCCGACCTTTGGGGTCGGGGTTGTAGTCTCTTCCACATGTCAGTAGATGTTCGCCTCCCAACCCTTCTGCGCCAATACACCGATGGCGCGGCCTCTATCTCGGTTGAGGGAGGCACAATTGGCGAGGTATTCACAGCCATAGTTGGGCAGTACCCCGGTCTTGGTGGACAACTCGTCGACGAATCTGGCGCACTCCATAAGTTTGTAAATGTCTATGTAAATGATGAAGACATCCGTTACCTCGATTCGTTGGCCACCCCGGTTGTATCAGGGGACGTGGTCTCGATCCTCCCCGCCGTTGCCGGCGGCTGAACCGATAAGTAGCAGTAATGGCTAGGTACGAGAGCATCCTCGACCTCATAGGTAATACGTCGCTTGTAAATATTGACCCTCTCTCGCCAAATCCAAACGTGCGCATGTTCGCCAAGTTGGAGGGGCAGAACCCGGGCGGCTCGTCTAAGGATCGCATCGCCAAGAAGATGATTGAGATGGCTGAGGCCGACGGCACACTAAAGCCCGGCGCAACGATCCTTGAGCCGTCCTCCGGTAACACAGGTATCGGCCTTGCATTAATTGCGCGAGTTAAGGGCTACAAACTTCGCGTCGTGATGCCCGAGAACGTCAGCCCAGAGCGTCGACAACTTCTCGAGATTTTCGGTGCAGAGATTACTAACAGCCCAGGTGAAGAGGGAAGCAACGGCGCAATACGTCGCGCGCAAGAGATTGCAGCGGATGACCCGAGCTACGTGTTCCTCTACCAGTACGGCAACCCAGCGAATCCTCTTGCTCACTACGAGGGTACGGGCCCAGAGATATGGCGCGACTGCCCCGAGGTCGATACTTTTGTAGCCGGCCTCGGAACAAGTGGAACGCTTATGGGAGTGGGCAAGTATCTCAAAGAGCAGAATCCAGCGATTCAAGTAGTCGCTGTAGAGCCGCCAGCAGGCGAGCAGGTCCAGGGCCTTCGTTCACTCGATGACGGTTTTGTGCCCCCCATTTTTGACCCCTCCCTAATAGACCGCCGAATGATTGTGCGCCCCCGCGAATCAGTTGAGTGGTTAAGAATCCTTCTTAATAAGACTGGAATCTTCTCCGGTATATCTTGCGGCGCTGCAGTTGCAGGTGCAGTGAAGGTTGCTGAGCGCATGGATAGCGGCACAATTGTTGTTGTCCTCCCGGATGGCGGCTGGAAGTACTTATCCTCAGGTGCATGGACCGACGACCTTGATGTGGTTGTCGATCGCGCAACGCGCATCAACTACTGGTGAGTCGCCCAATGCCCGCCGATGCAGAGTCGGTAACCCTTGCAGCAAAAGCACTTAGAGCAGGCGAGATCGTCGCATTCGCAACGGAGACCGTCTACGGACTCGGCGCAGATGCATCTAATGACGACGCTGTTGCAAAGGTCTTCAAGGTAAAGGGTCGCCCCGGCGATCACCCACTCATTGTGCATCTCCTCACCGTTGATGAGATCGACGAATGGGCGGTTGAGATCTCCGAGGAGGCACGTGATCTTGCTTACGCGTTCTGGCCTGGCCCTCTAACGATTGTCTTCAAGCGTTCTGCAAAGGCGAGCGACTCGGTAACCGGTGGACTCGAGACGGTTGCGCTGCGTGTCCCATCGCACCCGGTTGCTCGTGCTCTGCTAACTGAGTTTGGGGGGGCGATAGCGGCTCCAAGTGCTAATCGATTTGGGAGAGTAAGCCCAACATCAGCAGAGGCGGTATGCGAAGACCTCGGAGACGATATTGAGATAGTGCTCGACGGAGGAGCATCTCGGGTTGGTCTTGAGTCGACAATCATCGACTGCTCAGGCGATGAGATCACAGTCTTGCGGCCAGGGGGAGTCACTCTTGATCGCATCGATGAGGTGCTTGGCTACGCGGTATCGGTAGGCGGCGAGACGCGCGCTCCCGGGACCCTCGAGGCTCACTACGCACCTAACGCCCGCGTTGAGATTGTGACGGCGCGCGATGCTCCACAGATCGCACGTGATCACTTAGAGAACGGGCGCAAGGTAGCCCTTCTTGCTCCGCCTCCGGTCCCTATCGGATTACCCACTGCTGTCGGCGTACTCGAGCCCCCTGAGACCGATGAGGAGTATGCGCGTGTTCTCTACGACCGCCTCCGTGTGGCGGATCATCACGGGATTGATGTTGTCCTTGCAGTGCTGCCTGTGGGGTCTGGTATTGGACTTGCAGTCGTCGACCGCTTGACCCGCGCCGCTGCCACAAAGTGAATCTGTAGCGCCGCGACTCGCTGCGTTATTGGCACTACCGTTTAGCCCAATGACCAAAGCAGCGCCGCTAGATACTCGCCCCATCGGCGTATTCGACTCCGGGCTCGGTGGCCTCACGGTTCTGCGCTCGCTCATTGATCTCGTTCCCGGCGAGTCGCTTGTTTACTTCGGCGATACCGGTCGCTTTCCTTATGGCCCTAAGCCTGCTGAAGAGGTTCGAGGGTATGCGCTAGAGATCTCGGACCTACTTGTCGAGCGCGGCGTCAAGATGCTTGTAGTGGCTTGTAATAGTGCGGCCTCTGCAGCACTTGAGATGCTTAAAGAGCGTTATGAGATACCGGTTATTGGAGTCGTGAGCCCCGGAGTGCGCGCCGCTGCGAAGGTGACTGAGACTCGACGTGTTGGTGTAATAGGCACTCTCGGCACGATTAATTCCGGCGCATATCAACGTGCGGCGGAGGCATCTGGGCTTGATTTAACGTGCCAAGCCTGCCCCGGATTCGTTGAGTTCGTAGAGGCTGGGGATGTTGATTCAGATGAGGTGATCAAACTTGCAGAGGAGCTCTTGGAGCCGGTGCGCTCTGCGAACATCGATACGTTAATTCTTGGCTGCACTCACTACCCACTGCTCGCTCGGAGTATTGCCAGCGTCATGGGTCGGGGTGTGACACTCATCTCAAGTGCCGACGAGACAGCATTTGAGGTAATGGGGCGTCTAGAGGTTGGCGACTCCCTTGTCGGCCAAGACTCGAGCCTGGGCCCCGCACCTGAGACCCGCGGTTCGCACGTGTTTATTACATCTGGCAATACGGCTACCTTTATGGAACTAGGGGCACGGTTCTTAGGCCCAGAGGTTGCAGATGTTGAGGCACATAAATGGAGTTAGTAGTTCTTGGTGTATCGGGTTCCTACCCAAGCGCAAGAGGCGCGTGTAGTGGATACTTGGTGCGTACCGCGGAGGCAAATCTCTGGCTCGACTGCGGAAACGGAACTCTTGCAACCCTGCATGAGTACTGCGACCCCGGTGAGATCGATGCGGTTGTCATTACTCATGAGCATCCAGATCACTGCGCAGATATTTACGGACTGCATGTTGCTTGGCGTTACGGACTTGAGCGCTCCGGCCTCCCCGTATTCGCACCGAGTGGCGCAGAGCAGCGCTTAGGTGCGCTCGTCTCTGGTTGGGGAGGGGTATTCGACTGGCGTGTAATTGAGGATGCAGCCCCGGTTGAGGTAAAGGATGCTCGCCTCGACTTTCGACGCACTGATCACCCAATCCCGACTTTCGCAGTTGAGGTCTCATCCGATGCGACCCGCCTTATTTACACTGCTGATACTGGGCCGGGGTGGAGTGTTGATTCCTTTCCTCATGGTGCTGACCTTGTGCTCGCGGAGGCCAGTTACCTGCACGCTGATAGGCGAACCAATATGCATTTGAGCGCGCACGAAGCGGGGGAGATGGCAAGGAATTCCAGCGCCGGGGCGCTAATGCTTACTCATCTGTGGCCCACAGTGGACTCGATCGAATCTCTACGTGAGGGCTCCGAGGCATTTGGGGCACCAGCCACTCTTGCTACGCCGCGTCTCGTGACTAACGTCTGACGAACTAACCACCTCGAAAGGACCCCAATGGGTATTCGCCACGATGGCCGCGAGCCAGATCAACTCCGTGATGTCACCTTCACTCGTGACTTTACTGAGCTTGCACTTGGCTCAGTATTAGTTGAGTTTGGTCGCACGCGCATTCTCTGTACTGCATCAGTCGAGGACCGCGTGCCGCCGTGGCTCCGTGGCAAAGGACGCGGATGGGTAACCGCTGAGTATTCAATGCTCCCAGGCTCTACGCCGGAGAGGGTCTCTCGCGAGGCCGCTAAGGGAAAACAATCTGGCCGCACACAGGAGATTCAGCGCCTAATCGGGAGATCGCTTCGCGCTGTTACTGATCTAGTGGCGCTTGGTGAGTTCCAGATCACAGTCGACTGCGATGCGCTGCAGGCCGATGGTGGCACACGTACCGCCGCTATCTGTGGCGGCTACCTTGCGCTACATGATGCATGCGAGCGCATGGTGCAGCAAGGTCGACTACGCATTAATCCGGTAGGCGAGTTATGTGCAGCAGTCTCCGTCGGGATCGTAGGTGCGCTTCCATCCCTTGACCTTGATTACGTAGAGGATTCATCGGCTGAGGTCGATATGAATGTCGTGATGACCGGTGATGGAAAGTTCATCGAGGTTCAGGGCACCGCAGAGGGTGCAGCATTCTCGCGCGGTGAACTCGATTCCCTCCTCGGTCTCGCTGAGGGTGGAATCGCAGAGTTATTCGCAATGCAGCGTGAGATGCTCAGCGTTCCACCGAGGCCGCGTAGCGCGTGACGCTTAGCGATCACGATTCATTGAGCTCTGCTCCGCTGCGTTTAGTTGTAGCGACTGCTAACCCTGATAAAGCACGTGAGATTGTTGCGGTGCTAACTGAGTCTGGATTATTAGTAGAGCTTGTCGCACGACCTGCTGATGTTCCTGAGGTAGTCGAGGACGGTGAGACACTCCTAGAGAATGCGCGACTCAAGGCGCGTGCCCTTTGTTCTGCAACCGGGATAGCTGCAATAGCGGATGACACAGGGCTCGAGGTAGACGCATTAGACGGTGCCCCCGGGGTATTTAGCGCACGCTATGCAGGGGAGCATGCAACATACGAGGACAACTGCAACCACCTCCTGGCCGAACTTCTCGCGAATCCAGATGCATCGCGCACCGCACGCTTCGCTACGGCGGTCGTCGTAGCCTTTCCAGACGGATCGGAGTTAACCGCTAGAGGAGAAGTGGAGGGGCGAATAACTGCCTCGCCAAGAGGAGTAGGCGGATTTGGCTACGACTCCATCTTCATTCCAGAGGGCGAGTCGCGTACCTTTGCTGAGATGACCCCAGAAGAAAAGCACGCAATCTCGCACAGAGGGCGCGCTCTGCGATCCGTGGCCCCCCTAGTGTGGCGGAGTATGCAGAGACTCGGTAACTCCACATTGCACAAGGAGCAGAACTGAAATGACCCTTCACCCCCAGGCCAAGGCGCTTCTTGACGTAATGAACCTCGCCCCAGAGGTACCCACTGAGGATTTAGTCCATCATGACCTTCGTGCTCAGTACGCCGCACTCTCAATGCCGGCGACTGCTGAGGGTGTAATCACGGAGGATCGCATAATCCCCGGGCCGCTTGGGGATATTCCTATTCGGATCTATCGCCCTGAGGGCGCGGGGATCACACCTGTTGTTGTTTACTTCCACGGTGGTGGATGGGTAATCGGTGACATCGATACGCATGACGGAGGATGCGCGAGTATCACAGCGGCATCGAAATGCACTCTTGTCTCGGTTGATTATCGACTTGCCCCTGAATTCCCATTTCCGGCGGCTATCGAGGATGCATTCGCCGCGGCAGTCTGGGTGCAGGAGAACGCTGCTGAGTTGGGGGTAGACGGATCCCGACTCGCAGTCTCGGGAGACTCTGCCGGCGGCAATATTGCAACGGTGATAACCCACATCGCTCGTGATGTTGGTGGACTCCAGATTGCCTTTCAACTCCTTGTCTACCCGACAACGGACTATGAATTTACGAGCGAGTCGATGATCGATAACTCTGAGGGTTATTTGCTGACTACAGAGATGATGCGTTGGTTCTACGGGCACTATCTCAACGGCGACGTCGATGCAGTGACGGATCCGCGTGTCTCTCCGCTGCGCGCTGACGACCTATCAGACCTTCCACCTGCGTACATAATCACTGCCGGCTACGACCCGCTGCGCGATCAAGGTAATGCGTACGCTGAGGCCATGGCAGCAGCCGGTGTAAAGGTTGAGCTGGTTCATTATGAGGGAATGTTCCATGGCTTCTTCGGCCTTGAGAGCATCCTTGATACTGCAGGTGAGGCAATTGCACACGCCTCGGCAGCACTGCGTGTTGCATTAGCGGTCGAGTAACCAATGGCGGTGATTGACCTCCCAGGCTTTGTCGCTGATCTAAAGGATCATGCAGTTGATCATGGTTTTCACGTCCACGATGAGCGACACTTTGTTGAGTCATATTCGTTGCGCCAAAATTGGGAAGTAGACCTACACCCAGAGGAGGGTTGCGAGGGACCCGTAGACCTTTACCTATCGCTTGCAGTAAATCCTCGGGTAATTCTTGGTTTCGAGGATGCAGTATTGGCCCGAGATGATGAAGAAGATCCACCCGACGAGTTCCACGTATCGCTCACATTTACCTGGGCCCTACCGCCACTGCATCGCGCCCCTGATCTGCTTGTACTTGCAACGGAGCTTGCTGGGGTAGGTGGGCCAGACCTTCCGCTCGAGGTCTCAGCGATTGATTCTTACCCCGCTGCGACAGATGCGCCGGAGACGAGTCTGCGCGTTGTGGCGAGCCTCTCGCTATCGCTTCTAAATATCCGGGCCGGCAACGAAGTTACGTGCGAACTCCTTGACCGCTGCCTCGGCGTTAGCCGCTTCTTGCTCGGTAAAGCACCAGACTGGCTAGATGCTTAAGGCCCGTTCTCTTTTAGGTTCTGGAGAGAAATGTAGGGCGTAATATTTAGAGCGGAATATCTGCTGCGACCACTCGGTTTCGGCCCTGTTCCTTGGCCTTTCCGGCTGCGCGATCGGCGCTACGGAGAAGTTCCGCTGGCGATTCTTGGGAAGAGGCGATCGCTACTCCAAGACTTGCACCGATCGTTACCTCCCCTGAGGTCAGAAGATAAGGGCGAGACAGAGATGAGCGAATTCGATCGGCTAGCTCCATAGCAATGTGTGGTGAATCAACTTTTTGACACACGATTACAAACTCATCGCCTCCGTATCGGCAGACCCCGTCACCGCCGCGCACCACAGCACGCAATCTGCGCGCAACAATGCCGAGGAGCTCATCGCCAGCATCGTGATCGCGCTCGTCGTTTACCGCCTTAAAGTGATCTAGGTCAACAAAGAGGACTGCAAGGTAACTGTCTTCTGTGCGATCTCTCCACGCTGAATCGAGCAGGTCGCCAAGACGTGCACGATTAGGTAAGCCAGTAAGCGAGTCATGGAATGCCTGGTGCTCTAGGCGGGCTTCAAGCCTTTTGCGATCAGTTATATCTGCAACTAGTGCAATGTGATATGCCGGGCTTCCATCTGGGTGCTCAATCACAGATGTATCGGTTAGCGCCCAGACCGTGTGCCCATCTTCATGCACGAGGCGGATCGTCTCAGAGGCTCGCATGAGTGCACCCGTCTGCTGGTTCGCTCGATGCTCGGAGAGGAGAATACGGTCGCTTGGGTGCACTATTCCGTCTACATTTTTCCCGACTAATCCGTCTTGCTCTCGCCCTACCATCCGACAGAGTGCATCGTTAGCCTCGATTACGTGGCCATCTAATCCAATCATTGCAATGCCGAGTGGGCTTCTCTCAAATGTTGCGCGGTAGCGAGCCTCAACATCCGCTCGCTCGTCCTCTGCTCGCTGCTCGCCGGTTACGTCCCTCGCCACGATGACAATCCCGCCAACATCTGGGTCATGAGTTAAATCTTGGCCAGAGCAGTCGAAATGCATGTAATCGCCGTCCGCTGATCGGACTCTTACTCGTACTGCCTCACGCTGACTTCGTACGCCCCCTGCGACTTCACTAAGCGCAACTACAGCGCGCTCGAGATCATCTGGATGTACCAGGGATAGGAGACCGCCCTCTGGCTCGTAGCCGGGTTGGTGGCCAAGGATGCGGGTACCTGCTGGGCTGGCGTTCCAGTCGCCATCGGGCATAAGAACTGTGATGATGTCTGTCGAGGCTAGAAACAGTTTCTCTAGTTGAGCCGAGGTATATGCAGTTCGGCTAGGTGCAACAAATGTTGATAGGCCTCGAAGAGAGACAATGATTGATCCTTTGATCGGATCCCCAGCGTCGTATGAAACGCGAAGCTCCGCTACTTGAGATCCGAGGCCCTGATCTATCAAACGAACTACGCGAGCACCATGCTGCTGTGGAGTTGTTAACAACGATGCAACGATGCGGCGGTCCGTCGGGTGTAGATGCTCGAGTAACGGCGTGCCGAGGAGGTTAGGTCGCCCCAATAGGCGCTCAGCGGACTCGTCTGCTTCCCTTATTTTTCCCGATGGCTCAACGACGAGTTTTGCATCATCTGCTCTCTCATCTTCGTTATCCATCTCACCCCTCAATGTCTTGGTGCCCGATTGGTGGGCTCGTAGGGGGTTCTTTCGTCAGGTAGGGGAGACGCCTTGAGGAGAGTTTTGGGGGGAATATCCTCTCTCCCTAAGTTTCAGGGCCCCTGGTCGCTAAATCTTGTCTCGAACTGGAATAATGGAGAAATGGGAATGCGTACCGAATGCAAGCACTATGAGAGCCGCTCTTATGAGAATGGGGAGGTAGTGCGCAAATGCCGCATTGACATGGCCCCAGGCGCTCCCTGGGAGTGCCCAGCGGATTGCGATGGTTTCATTCTGCGCAGAGCAGATGTTGGGTGGGACTACGGGAGCTTGAGTGCTGCGCAGGTCCCCGTGGCAGAGCATGTAACTATGGATGACGATATAGCAGCGTTGCTTGATTCGGCAGAGGACATTGTTAACTCCGCGGCCCCCGACATCTTGGCCGAGATGGAGAAGCTCGATAAATCACGCGGGCTGTTTAAGTCTCGTCGCTTAGGAAAATCACCGAACAAGAAGAAGAATAAGAAGAAAAAGTAATTCTTCTTATTGTGGAGTATTTGGTCTTCGTAATTTGGTGCGAGCGGGGGGACTTGAACCCCCAAGCCCTTGCGGGCACCGGGACCTAAACCCGGCGCGTCTGCCTATTCCGCCACGCTCGCATTGCTGGATTGCTGGATTTTATTTCCTTCGTATTGCTTCGGGGCTCCGCCAGATATGGAGTCCAGTATTGCTCCGGCGAGACTAATGCCTCGCACTTCCGGTGCTTGGACGCGAGTGGGTTAGACGGCGGTCCAGCCGCCATCAACTGCTAGTACTGATCCGGTGACGAATGATGAAGCCTCCGAGGCCAGGTATAGGAGCGCACCGTCGAGCTCGCCTTCATTACCGGTGCGACCGAGCGGGGTATTACGAGTTACCCACTTATTGACCTTGGCGTCGCTGAAGACTTTCTCAGTCATCTCACTTGGAAAGTAGCCAGGTGCGATGGCGTTTACCCGCACGCCAGTATGTGCCCACTCGGCAGCGAGGTGGCGAGTGAGGTTCACCAACCCGCCCTTTGAGGCCGAGTACGCGCTCAGGGCAGCGCGCGCTCCTACGCTCCCAAACTGCGAAGCAATGTTGATGATTGAACCTGAGCCAGCCGCGGTCATTACACGTCCAGCGGCCTGAGCGACGGCGAAGGGTGAGACGAGATTCATCTCCACTACCCGGCGAAATTCCTCGACAGATATATCAAGAGCGGCAGACTCTGAAGACATGCCGGCATTGTTGACAAGTATGTCGAGCCGTCCAAATCGCTCGGAGGCGAAGGTAACTAACTCACCTGCAGAGTCTGGATCGGATAGGTCGAGAGCAATCGGTGAGACCTCGACATGTTCGCTGCTCAATTCTTCTGCAAGAGTTTTGAGGCGATCGGTTCTACGTGCCGTTATGACGACGTGCGCACCTGCTCCGGCGAGGACGCTAGCGAAACGCTGCCCCAACCCAGAGGAGGCACCCGTGACTATTGCGACTCTTCCATCTAGCCGAAAGGTATTTGTTGAATCAATGGGGGGCACGGCTTGAGAGTTTAGGGGTAGTGGCGCGAATAGAGGGAGGCCTGCGCCGTTATGCTCGGCGAGTGACCCTAAAGCCGCCTGTACCGCTAATTCGCGTCCTCCTTATCGACTCCAATCTTGATCAACGCGATGCTCTCGAGTCGGAGTTAACGCGTCAGGGTCTAGTTGTCTTCTCCGCCGGCGATATCCGCAGCGCGAAGGACTCCCTAGTTGCCTCGCCCCCAGACATTGTCGTTCTAGACGTTGACCTCGAGGACCTAGGCGGATTTGGGCTTCTCTCTACGATCGTCACTGAGACTGAGTTCCCGGTAATTGTTCTGACGGAGCGATCGGAGGAGGCTCTTCGCCTTCTTGGCTTTGAACTCGGCGCAGATGACTACGTGGTCAAACCATGCTCTGGGCTAGAGCTCACTTCACGGATGCGCAGTGTCCTGAGGCGTATGGATGGTGGCCGTGTTGACCATACAGGCCTCGACTCTGGTGACCTCAGCCTTGACAACGACTCTCGACAGGCAACCCTCGCGGGCGAGGTACTTGCGCTCACGGCACGCGAGTTTGATCTTCTTAACTATCTAGTAGGGCACAAAGGTCAGGTCGTTGACCGAGACCGAATTCTTCGCGACGTCTGGCGCTCAACCTCGGAGTGGCAGGACCCGTCAACGGTGACAGAGCATGTTCGAAGACTCCGTCACCAGATTGAGGTTGACCCGACCAAGCCCCTGCGCATCGCCACCGTGAGGGGAAAGGGCTATCGCTGGGAGGGATAGCAAATGTGGTTATGTAATCCCGGTAACAACCATCACGAGCGGGGTACCTACTATCTGAAGTACCTACTATGTCAAGTGCCTGTTATCCGCTTACAAGATTGGTACGCCGCCTGGGACTCGAACCCAGAACCTACAGATTAAGAGTCTGTTGCTCTAACCAGTTGAGCTAGCGGCGCGTGCCGGCAGACTAGCCCGAAGAAGCGCCTCGGGTTTAAGCCGAGGCACCATAGAACATTTAAGTAGACCAAGAATATTGAGGGAGCACCCAATGGAGATAGCAGTAACCGGAGCAAGTGGCTTAATCGGCTCAGCCCTAATCGCAGCTCTAGAGGCTGAGGGGCATCGGGTCCGCAGATTCGTGCGTGGCGGCGCAGCGATCTCGGGCAATATCGCTTGGGACCCGATCGCTGGAACTATTGAGTCCGGCGGGCTAGATGGTGTAGAGGCCGTCGTGCACCTTGCGGGTGAGGGCATAGGCGAGAAGCGCTGGAACGCAGAGCAGAAGGAGCGGATACTCAGCAGCCGAATCCTCGGTACAGCACTTATCGGTCGCTCTGTTGCCGCTATGACTAAGCCTCCGCGAGTATTGCTCTCCGCCTCGGCTATCGGGTGGTACGGCAACAGAGGCGATGAAGTGCTCACAGAATCCTCAAGCGCTCCAGAGCCCCCGGATTTTCTCTCCGAGGTCTGTGTTGATTGGGAGGCCGCAGCCGCCCCTGCAGTCGATGCAGGAATTAGGACAGTTCTGCTGCGAACCGGAATTGTCCTAACCCCCAAAGGAGGGGCACTCGGGCGGATGATCACGCCGTTCCGTCTCGGCCTAGGTGGGAAGATCGCATCTGGCAAGCAATGGATGTCTTGGATCTCATTAGAGGACGAGATACAAGCGATCCTTCACGCGCTGCGAGATGACTCGGTCTCGGGCCCAGTTAATCTCACGGCCCCAGCCCCGGTAACCAACTTGGAGTTCACAAAGGCGCTCGGTAAAGCGGTCCATCGCCCAACCATTCTGCCTACGCCACTTGCGCCCCTCAAGCTCGCACTCGGGGCTGAGCTGATAACGGCATTATTGGTAAATGGTCAGCGGGTACTCCCATCCGCTCTCGAGGCGAGCGGATACAGATTTAGGCAGCCAGATATCGCCAGCGCGTTCGCCTCGATACTTTAGAAAATCAAATTAGGAATCGGTAGAGAGCGCCACTTCGAGTAAGTCTTGGAACGCGTAAACGCCCCCTCTAAAGAGGGGGCGCTACTTGGGGTGACCGAGGGGTTTCGAACCCCCGGCCTCCGGGATCACAACCCGGCGCTCTCGCCTGCTGAGCTACGGCCACCATGTGTTTGTGCCTTGCTGTCTTGCTGGCTTGCTGTTTCTGCATTTCTTCTTGATACGGATCTGTGATTATCCTGCGCGCCCGGGAGGACTCGAACCTCCGGCCGACCGCTTAGAAGGCGGTTGCTCTATCCACTGAGCTACGGGCGCCTAGTCCATCCGGGCATCGTTACTCTACCGGCTAAAGGTACCGCTAAGGCCAGCCGCGCGTGAAGTGAATTAGCGCGAGACAGCGGGCTCGCTCGAGGCGACCGAGATACGGTCTCCCTCGGCTGGGGCAGTTAGTAGCCCCTGCTCAGCGAGTGCCTTGACTGCAATCTCCGCAAGTTGGTTGATATTGGTGCCGTTCTCGTCAGTCCAGGTTGGGTAGGAGTTTACGAGTGCATCGGCTACAACTAATTCTGCCAAAGTGAATTGCATATGACAAACATGCCAGATTTGAGCAACAAATTGGGGGATGTAAGGCGATACGGAGGGTGGCATCCGGCACAGAGTCACTGATTGTGGCTTCAAATTGAGATTTCGGCGACTAATGCAGCGAAGGGTGGTTCTACTCGAGGGTCAAGGGAGCTTTTGACCCGAGCGGCGGAGCGATCGGCGTTCGTACATCTGCGCATCGGCGAGGTGAATGAGCGCAGATGTGCTCACGGCGTCTCCCTCGAGAGTGGCGAGGCCGGCACTAATCGATCCATCGATCTGCGAGTTCTGCAGTGCGACAGTTAGGTCGGCTCGAATAACTGCCTCGACTCGATCCGGATCCGGACCATCGCCGACCCCAATTATTACTAACTCGTCTCCACCCCAACGTGCTACCAAATCCGCAGCACGAACAAGGCGAGTAATTGCAACTGCTATCTCGCTTATGACGAGGTCTCCAGCTATATGTCCATGGACGTTGTTGATCTCCGTGAGTCCATCTATATCTATGAAAACTGCAAAGACTCTGCGCTTCTCTCTCTGCGCAAGCGCGAGCAGAGCGCTGCTTTTGTTCTCGAGCCCATTGCGATTCAGGAGACCAGTTAGGGGATCGTGCCCTGCGAGGAAGGAGAGTCTCGACTCAGCATCTGCATACCTGCGTACCGCTGACCTCTGTGAAATGAATAGTGCGCACGCCAATCCGATCCCGACAAAGAGCGCCGCAATCCAGCTCTCCTTATTCTCTGTAGATGCATCGATAAGGCCAATTGAGACTCCAAAGAAGAGAACAGAAATAGCGATCATTGTTACGAAGGGGCGCATTCGGAAAATGAGCGCTCCTCCAGCCGCCATAATCAGAAGGAAGTAGACGAGGTCGATCTCGTATTTCGAGTGAATAATTGTGGCGAGTGGGGCACACTGACCGATGATCCCAGTGCATGCCGCAAGGACAGGCGCATTTTGGTCTGTCACAAATCGGGTGCGGGCAATGAGGCCTACCGCAAGTAACGCCAAAGCGGGCATAAGGGAGACCCCGAGCCGCCAAGCAATCTCTTCAGACGAGTGCGTGAGGACATCGAAGATAGCGAAGACCGCGAATAGTGCTGATCCAAGAAATGAGATGTATGGGAGACCCCGCGCGGCTGCGTCTCCATACTCGTCTGCGTAACCGCTCTCACGGCCTAGTCGTTCAAGATGGTCAGACCCTTGAGCATGCATTGCTCCGAGAGACTACCCGCCACCCGATTCGTCCGCCCGCTCTGCTAGTTCGCCGCGCTTGGAAGGCTCTGTTAATTAACCAGGGATTAGGCGAGTGCCGGCTTTCAGTACCCGCAGTGCGCCTTGACGTGCGCTGCTGCGGTGATGAGATTTTGGACCAGTAGAGGCGTCCGCTCTATGGGCTAAAAACCAGTCGTATGAGTCGATCATCGCTTCAGCATTTGAGTACTTCGGGCTCCAACCAAGGTCTTGCTTGGCATGCTCGATATCAAACCAAAGCGATTTGGAGTACATGATCCAGTGATACGGCGCAAAGGGTGCAAGGTGCAGCGCTGATGCCGCATGCATAGCGAGTGACGCTGGGCGCGCTGGCAACGACTTAACCCGGCTACCAGTGCCGGCGTGCTCGCAGACTGCCTCAAGTGTGTTTCTCATGGTATCGAAGCGGTCGGTACCTGCGTTGATAATCATCGGGCCTGCGCTCTGAGACGCTAGAAGGCAGACCTCCGCAAGATCATCGGCGTGAACGAACTGATATGTGTTATCGCCGCTTCCGAGTACGAATACATCTGCTCCGTCTGCGATCCAATCAAAGAGGATACCGAAGATCCCAAGCCTTCCGTGCCCCAAAATTGTGCGGGGTCGAACAATTGTTACGTCTAGCCCCTGGGCAATAAATGCTTGGCATAGCCCCTCGGCCTCAGTCTTCGCGCGGCCATAGGCCTCAACCGGGGTAGGTGAGGTATCCGGCATAACTGGATTCGCTGCGGGGATACCAAATACAGCGCTCGATGATGTGTGGACCACCTTGCGCACGCCGTGCTCGAGGGCCGCCGCTAAGAGATTGCGCGTTCCGTCAATGTTGACAGTTGACAAGAGTTCTGGATCCTTGGCTAGGGGTACCTGCGCAACGTTGTGGAATATGAGGTCCACTCCCGCCACTGCCAAGTGCACGGCTTCAGGGTCGCGAATGTCGCCCTGAAAAAACTCAACACTCGGGTCGCGTTCGTCTACGTCTATTAGGTCAAGGACTCGAACAGAGTGCCCGGCCTTACGGAGGCGCTCAACCATAAGGACACCGAAGTATCCGCTGCCGCCAGTGACTAGCGAGACTGTCAAAGCTGGATCCCTTGTTCGCGGCACCATGCAATGCTCCGACGCATTCCGCCATATAACTCAAACTCGGGTTCGTATCCGAGCTCGGCTTTTGCCGCACTAATCTCGCAGGCAATCGTGTGCCCCATCTCGCCGAGCACGTGTACCTGTTGCTGATATTGGCCCAGGCGTTGAAGAGTGCGATCGGCAGCCTCTGCGATGTTCGCGATTATTACGGGGAGGCTGCGGGGCTTTCCGCTTACTTCATACCCCTCATCGGTGAGGGCCCGCCGGACTGTCTCAACAATCTCGCGCACCTCGTATGGACGTTCATCTGCAATCCAGTACCCGCGCCCGCTTACCCCAATCGTTAACTCTGCGGCGATTACACCTTGGATGAGATTCTCTACATAGACCATGGATCTGCGCTGGGTGCCACCACCAAACATTGGAAACTTGCCCGTACGAACCATTGTGAAGAAGGTGGTCTGGCGCGCCGGTTGGTACGGACCGTAGAACCAAGGAGGGCGCACGATTACCGCATCTAGCCCGGCTTCGACGCCAGCGAGCACCGCTAATTCGCCCTGCATTTTAGAGGCGCCATACCCGAGGTAGGGGTTATAAGGCTCCTGGTTGCGAAACGTCTCACTCTCGACTGGGTTGGTTCCAAAGGGACTATTCGAGGAGACATGTACCATGCGACGAATAGATGCAGACTGCGCAACCTCAACGATGTAGCGAGTGCCGTTTGCGTTTACTTTGGTGAACTCTGATAGTGATTTTGGGTGGATAACTCCGGCCGTATGGATTACGTCAGCGCCAGAGGGGATGCCATCAAAGAGTCTTGCTACAGAGCGCCTATCGGAGATGTCGCCCTTCACTACCTCAACGCCGCGCTCCTCAAGGCGAGAGGCGTCTTCGCCATCGCGTAGGAGGGCTCTTAGGCCTTTGCGTTCGCTGGCTAGGAGATGCTCGATCAGGGCACTTCCAAGCCATCCCGTTGCGCCGGTGATGACCGTCGCTGGAGGGGTACTCCATCTCTTTACTTCCTCAGGCATGCACGTTCTCCTCAATAAATCTGCGGACATTGCGAACGACGAGCGCCATCACAGTCGCCTGCGGGTTGACCCCGGGAGCTGATGGAAGAAGCGAGGCATCATTTACCCGCACGTTTGTGGTGCCGTGGACTCGCCCGAAAGAATCTGCGCCACAGAGCCGTGGGTCTTCGCCCATTGGCACAGTCGAGCAGAGGTGAACGCTCATTACAGATGCTTTCGTTGCGCTGAACCCAGCCTCTAGACGCGCGACATCTGCCGGGCGCCTTACCACCGGTGCGCCACGAAACGATGGATATACAGCCTCCGCTCCGGCTGCGAGCATCGCGAGCGCAAGGCGCCCAAGGCTGATCGCAAGAAGCGTCCGATCATTCTTCGTCAAACGGTAAGTGACGACTGGGTCGCGCATTCCGGGAACGGATATCACGCGGCCGCGACCCTCGCTTGTAATCGCGGCGTAATACACGCTCATGCGACGCCAGTCTGTGATCTGTCCACGAAACGCGCGCCAGTTGTCATTAAGCGCAAGTGCGAGTAGCCCCGCCTGACTCGCCGAACCACCGAATGAAGAGTGCGGGAAGAACTCGGTTACCTGATGAACAGGTACATCGTTATCAACATTTATTACTTCGCTGAACTTCGCTGAGAGTTTTACGGTTGGGTGCACAGCGAGGCTCTTGCCGATGTTTCCTTTGATTCCGGAGCGCTGAAGTAGGGCAGGGGTATGGATCGCCCCACAGCACACGAAGACATGGCGAAACGATATGCGCCCCGCCCTGCCGTCTCGACGCTCAACTATGGCTGCCCCTGCCGTCGCATCTATCATCTCAAGGCGCTCAACACGAACTCCAGTCGAGAGAATCGCCCCAGCATTAATGGCGCGTGGCAGGTATGTCTCCGTCATGCTTTGTCTTTTGCCGCTTAATGCATCACCACGCTCTGGGTATGACATCCAGCGAGGGATCTCTCCGTTTCGCCAACCTAGATTTGTCGCACCGCGTGCAAGTGCTTGACTAGCAAGAGTGGATTCGCCCGGAACATAAGAGACGCTGAGGTCCGTCTCGATCTCATCAGCAATAGCATCAATATCATCAAGTTCTAGGTTCTGAATCTGGTAGCCATCTCGCCACTTTGTGAGCATGGAGTGAGGAGGGCGTTTGTAGAGCCCACTATTGACCTCGGTTCCACCCCCCGCGCAGCGCCCCTCGGTGTAGGCAATGGAGGGGCGACCGAGGGCAACAGTTACCCCGCCAGACCGGTACTGCTTCTCCATCTGATCGAGCGAGAACGGTTTGATCGAACCCTGGTCGTACCACTCGCCCTCTTCAACAATGAGGACATCAAATCCAGCCTCAGCAAGTAGCGCTGCAGTGGGCGACCCGCCGGCGCCGCTCCCGATGATGAGTACCTCAACCTCTATGTGGTCACCCGCTCCGAATGCATCCTTGGAGAGATTCATGCCTCCACCTGCGCTCGCCCGCCGTCGGGTCTGGTATCAGGCCACTTCTCCCACACGTAAGCAAATGCCAGAGAACGGATTAGGCGTGGGTACTCACTAACGAAGGGGATCGGCAATCTCGAGGAGACTGATATGTAGGTGCGCCGCGACCCGAGGCTAAGTCCAAGATCAAAGATGACAGCGAGAATTCCTACCGCCAGCTTCATAGGGGCAGGAAGGTCTGCGACTCGGATCGCTACAAACTGAACTGCTTCGCCGCGTCGCTGTGGGTCAAGTGCGGGGAGGTCGCGGGCTAATAGCGCATCTGCGTAAGGAGTGACTCGAGAGGCTGAGGACCGACTGGGCATAGAGGTGGCAGGTTACTAGCGAAAACGGAGCACTTTGACAGCAAATCCAACATAGCGGCGATCTCCAATGTGGGCTCTCAACCAATGCCCTCAGGCTCGAACTTTATGGCCGTATTTATGGGGCTATTTTGGGCTTATTTATTGCCGTATTTATGGCCTCGCACATGCTCGACTGAAGCGAGGCCTTAGAATCCCTTGCTGCTGCCCATCATCTAAGCGATTGGCCCGTTTATTAATCGAGGGGAGGGGATATGAGAGCCAATCAAGACGCGCATGGGTCTCTATCTCCCTCTCGCTACCGAATAGATGGCGCACGCTCTTGGTATATGCAACACCCCGTGCTCTCCTGGTCTGTGCTGTTCTCGGCAGTTTTCCTTGCGGCGGGAGTATTCATATCTCGTCATGCTTGGTATCCAGTTCTTGATTTAGCAATGACTGAATTTCGAGTCAGAGATGTTGGGACTTCGCATACTCCACTCGTTGGCCTCCCCGGCCGCATAGGTAATTTCCCGGACCAAGGGAGTCATCCGGGGCCGCTCTCATTCTTCGCATTGGCGATTGTCTATAAGTTGAGCGGATCAAGTGCTCATGGTCTCGAGTACGCAACTGTTCTCCTCTCGCTCGCCGCAGTAATAACTGCACTTTGGTTGGCGACGCGACGCGGTGGCCCTGCGATGGGATCAGCGGTTGCCGCGGCTCTAGCGGTTGTGCTGTGGCGCTATGGACCGCTACTTGTAACGCAGCCTTGGAATCCTTACCTGCCATTGCTCCCATGGTTCGTAGTCTTATTAGCAGCATGGTCTGTTTTAGATCGTGACCCAGTTGGGTGGCTTCCGTTCGCATTCTTCGGGGCACTATGCGCGCAGACACATATTCCGTATGTCGGATTGGTCGGGGGAGTCGGCCTTCTGATGATCTCTGTAACAGCCGCTCGAGCCCTGCGCGAGTCTGGATCCCACCTCAAAGAGCTGCGATGGCTTTGCGGCGCATCTTTGCTTTTCGTGGTGCTTTGGATTCCTCCAATAGTCGACCAGATCTCAGGTCATCAAAATATCTCAATGATCATCAACTACTTCCGTACCCCTCCAGAGGCGGCGGTTGGGGTTGGCTCGGGATTGCGGGTCCTGCTCGGACACTTTGATCTCCTGCATTGGGCTCGGCAGGGTAGTTACTCAAATCTTGTTACCGCAGGAACAGATTCGTCTAAGGGCTCGGTGTTCATAGGCTTTATCGTCTTCTCCGGTTGGGCTGCATCAGCGATTGTCGCGCTGCGCCTGCGACTTACTCGCGTGTTGCCGCTGCATGCCGTAGTGGGATCAGCGATAGTTCTTGGCGCAATATCCTTGAGTCGCGTCTTTGGCGTCCTCTGGTATTACCTAAGCCTCTGGATGGTGAGCATTGTTGTGCTCGCAGTCTTTGTCGAACTCTGGACTCTCTATGCGGCTCTAATCGAACGCAGGGTAGATGCCGATGCGCTTACCAGGTGGAGCAGCAGAGCAGTTCTAGCGACTGCATTCGGCTCGTTACTCTTGTTCACCATCGCCTCGACGCAAGTGGAGCCGCCTGAAGCGACGCTCTCGGATCCTCTTGGAGTGATTGTCAATCGCGTCGACAAGTCGCTCAAGGATGGCGTAGCAGGAGTCAATAAATCAGATCGATTTGTTCTCACTTGGAATGATGCTCACTACATCGGCTCTCAGGGCTATGGCCTAGTGAGCGAGCTTGAGCGTCGGGGGTGGGATGTAGGGGTGCCGGATGCTTGGCGCGTACCGGTGACTCGCCAACGCGTGGTCCCTATCGACTCTGCTACGCGTGAGCTCAGGTTTGCAAGCGGTAATTATCTGAGAGCATTAATTGCCTCTGATGAATCAGGTGTGGAACTCCTAGCTCGTTATGACCCAAGGTCACGAGCGCAGAGAGTGACCTATCGAAGTGACCGCTCAGAGTTGCTTACCTCGCTGCAGAGTCGTGGAGAGGTGGAGATAGCCAATCAGGTTGATTCAAGCCTATTTACAGCTTCTCTTGCAGCATCACTGACACAGCGCGAGAAGAATCTGATAGCAGAGATGCTCCATCTCGGGCAGCCTCTAGGTGTTCTGCTCGTTCCGATCGGCTACAGACGCTGATGGCGAGGTCTTCTAGTGAGTCTCAGAGAGATGTTTCTTCGGCGACCCTTCTTGATGGGGAAGCGACCCCAGGCTTCACTGAGAGGCCCGCCCGGAGGTTTCTGACTTGGCTCTCCGTGCACCGCTTCGAGATTCTTATTGCAGCGGTTGCGATACTGCCGTTCGTTGTCGCAGTGGTGCGCTCCATAGTTAACGGTTACACGCCTATTGGAGATGACGGCTTGCTACTGCTGCGGAGCCGCGATGTATTCACAGAGTTCAATCCGCTACTCGGCACATGGTCATCCTCGTCGGTTGGATTCGGGGTCGAGATAAATAACCCTGGCCCGCTGCTCTTTGACCTAATGGCGCTTCCCGTAAAGCTCTTTGGCTCGGGTCCCGGGATTGCAATCGGAGTAGCGGCATTGAATGCTGCATGCCTACTTGCTGCAGCGGTAATTGCTCATCGAGTCGCCGGGCGTATCGCCTTCCTACTTATCCTGCTCGTAGGTGCATCGTTTGCTTGGAGCATGGGTAGCGAGTTGATCTACGACGTCTGGCAGCCGCACTCGCTGTTGTATCCGTTTTTCCTCTTGATTGTTCTCGCTTGGTCAGTCGCCGAAGGAAGGTTAAAAGGACTGGCCTGGTCTATTGCCGTGGCATCTCTATTGATTCAAACCTACCTCTCGTATGTATACCTCGCCCCTTTAATAATCCTTGTAGGGGTTGCCCTTTACCTATGGAGTCAGCGCGCAGGGTTCGCGGCGGCTCTCAGATCACTAAAGAAGCCGGTGCTCTGGTCGGTTGTAGTTGGCGTGGTTCTATGGGCGCAGCCACTCTGGCAGCAGCTCCACGGCCCGGGTGAGAGCAACATGGATCGCCTGATCGATGCTGCATCTGGCAAATACGGATCGATGCCGAGTTTTGGTACTTCGCTAGCGGTCAGGTTTGTGGGGGCGGTGATCGCACTGCCGCCTTGGATACTGCGCTCGTCATTCGCTGAATCAATCCCACCGGAGCGGATACTTGATTCGTCCGGTAATTTCTTGCCGGTAGTCGGGCTCCCGAGCCTCTTAATCTCAACGCTTGCAGTCGTCCTCATGATGGCTCTCTTGCTCGGCTCCGTAATCTCTGCGCGGAGGCTCCCCAAGAGCGGCGTCCTCACTAGCGCCATCTTGTCGGCTTCCCTCGTACTGTTCTCCGTTTTTACGATCAAGATCATGCCAATAGGTCCGGTTGATCCCGCGCATCAAATGCGTTGGCTATGGCCGGTCGGTGCATTTGTGATTTTCTCGGTTCTATTAAGGGTATTTACACTCCCGACTATCTTGCGCTCTGCTCCTTGGCTAGTGGCCTCATTGGTAGTGATAGTTAGCCTCGCCAACCTGCCGATGCATCTTGTCGCAGAGGGGCCGGTTGCATATCGTGATGCAACCCCAAGCGTGCGCTCAATGATTAGCCAAGTGGAGAAACTCGATAATCGGGGGGTGCTCCTCTTCGATCCGCCAACACTGCGATTTGCAGAGCCGTATAGCGGTCCTCTTCTCGCTGCGCTTGCAGATAAGGGCATCAGTTTCGTCACTGCTAACGAACCATATGTGCATCAACTCGGGGAAGGGCGCAGATATAGGTGCGGTGCGCAGTGGGGCCTTCCGGATAATCCATCAGCCTGCGGAGTGAGTAATACCCTGAGTGTTGTTAGCGGTATCGAGGCGTATGCAATTCCAGATGGTTCAGAGCGAGTGATATTTATTCCAGGCCTCAATCCTCAAGAGTCGCTCCGATTTGCCAATTCGCTGAAGCGTCTCGAGGAGGCAGGAGTTGAGTTCGATGCTTATGGCCAGCCTCTAAGTGTCCCCAAAGCCTTAAGCGAAGTTGAGCTCCGGTATAGAGAGTTACAGATCCAGAGGGACAGGGACTCTGTCGCAGTATTTCTGCGCCCAGCGCTATGAGCAGCGAAGTTAGCGAAGTCGACGCGTTGACGCGTCTGCGTAGGTGGGTAGGCCTGTATCGATTCGAGATTGGAGTGGCTCTAATTGCAGTGCTGCCGATCGTCGTTGCCATGATCCGTGCAGTCTCGTCGGGATATATCCCTGTAAACGATGATGCCCTAGTGCTGTTGCGTAGCCGCGACGTGCTTACCGTCAATCACCCATTTCTCGGGCTTCCCTCATCGTCTTCTCTCTCATTTGGCGTGACTGTAAGTAATCCTGGACCTTTACTTTTTGATCTAATGGCCGGCCCCGTAAAGCTATTTGGGGGAGGCCCGGGTCTGGCTCTAGCCGTTGGCGCTCTCAACATTGCTTGCATCATCGGAGCGGCTTGCATGGCATATCGGATACGCGGCAGGTCGGCGTTCCTATCTTTCCTTGTCGTTGCTTCGATTCTCGCGTGGGGGATGGGGAGCGAACTGCTCTTTGATGTTTGGCAGCCTCACTCGCTCATCTTCCCCTTCCTTATTTTCCTCGTGTTGGTGTGGGCGCTCGCTTGCGGAAGAGTTCTTGCACTTCCATGGGCTGTCGGCATCGGTTGCTACCTTCTGCAGACACACCTCTCATATGTTTATTTGGTACCAGCACTTCTCGGCGCAGGAATCACAATCGGGTTAGCGGCTAGACCTCGTGATCGCAGCGTTATTCTCCGCTCAATTTTCTGGACTGGCGGAGTCGCTGCACTTGCTTGGGCCCAGCCCCTGTGGGAGCAGTTCTTCGGCTCAGGACCTGGAAACCTGACTCGACTCTTCAACGCGGCGAGCGGGCAATACGGATCAGTCTCTGCGTACGGGTCGAGACTTGCTGTGAGAGTTAGTGCAGCGGTATTCGCAATTCTGCCTTGGAGGCAGCGCTCAGGTTTCGCGGAGAGGCTATTGATCGATCCGATCCCAAGTTTTTTGACCGCAGCGCTATTCCTTGGCGCACTCGTTGTATTGCTCGTTCTAACACTTTTGAGGCGTAAAACCCTCCAGTACCGACCTGACCGGATGGCTACGTATCTATCGCTGCTGTTAATCGCGATCGCATTGTTCTCGCTTAAATATCAACCGGTCTCCACAGTGGGGCTGCTCGCTCCGCACCAGGTTCGATGGTTATGGCCAATAGCAAGTTTCATTCTCTTCACGTTTCTTCTGCGATTCAGTTCTGGAGTCGCGAATCCGCAAATAGTTGCAGGAATATTTACGTCACTTATTATCGTGACCGCCGCTTTGAATCTCCCTATGTCGCGGTCTGAGAATCTCACGCCAGGAGTCGGGGAGTCGACTCCCGCTGCGGCGATGATGATAAACCAGGTCGATAAACTGCGCGGTCGCGGCACGCTGCATTTTGTTGTCAATCCGGTCTCATTCGGAGAGCCTTTTAGTAGTCCACTGCTTGCAGCGCTTGCAGAGCGGGGGATTCCATTCCTAGTAGCGGACCCTATCTTGGGCGGGGAGGTTGGAGAGCGCCGACGCCCCGCATACTGTCGCCCTAGTTGCGCGCAGGGAGCATCACTCTCGGTCGCTAATGGGTATGGCGCTTTTGAAATTCCAAAAGGGGCGGAGCGCGCGATATTTGTACAGGGAATCTCAACGGGGGAGCTGCGTACCCTAAAGAGAATTGAGAAGGAGCTCCTTGCGAGTGGAGCTAAGCGCGACTTTCAGGGGATGTTGATTGCTAAAGACGCTCATGACAGAGGTAAAGCCACCAGATATGCAGAGTTGAAGAGAGCCCTTGTATACGGGTCAGTAGCGGTTTTTCTAACTCCCTCTCCGTAGGGGTTGCAAAATCTGCGTTCCAGCTGTTTCATCGGTGGATCCATCATCGACAAATAAATGAGTGGTCTCTAGCTCTACAGTCTTGAGTCAATGCATCAAGCGTTTAACTAAAAGTAAGTCGAGGCGATCAAAGTCGTTGTAACAGGGAATTGACAACGCGAGTTTCATGCCGCTCCAGCGCCTAGTTCGATGAGATCCATGCGCAGACTTCAGGGATAATTCCTAACGCAGAAGAACGTATGCAAGCCCGGTGACGGCTAGCGAAACCGCAATCCAAATTAGGAAGACTCGTCGTGGAGATGCCGGGAACCTATTCATAAATGGCCGCTCCACCCCGAAGTGGAGAAGCGCTGCCAAGCCGAGTGCAACGACGAGTCGTAATGCCGCCAGCGGTGCGCCGTCGAGCCCCCCTACATTCTCCGGGACGATCGCGACACGTACTGGCCAGTGGACCAAATAAATCGCATAAGACATTGTCCCAAGGAACGCCAAGGGTCTCCACCCGAGAACGCGAGATAGGGAGCCGTCTGAGAGTAAGCCGACCAACACACCAACAGAGACGACAGAGACGAGAGCGAATCCGCCGTGGAATAACCACCACTGAGTCTTAGAAGTAAATACAAACAGTGCGAGGAGAGTTGCGAATGAGGCCCATCCCAAGAGGTCGGCTCCACGGCCAATTGGCTGGCGCTTCGTAAGGAAGAGCACGCAGGCGAGGATCACACCTGCGGCAATCTCTGGAGCGCGAACGTGCGTGCCCCACTCGGCCATTGTCGTGGATAGATTCCCAAAGAGCGCAGTAGCCGCTCCGCTAATCCATGCGCATATGGTAATAACGAGCATCGCAATTGCGGGTCTCTTGAGGTGACGAACGCCTAAATAAATCACTCCGATAATTGCGTAGAATTGCTCCTCTACTGCGAGCGACCAATAAGGCGAGAGCGGGTGAACAATGCGCAGCCCGGCAGTGGGGGCGATGCTTATTTGGTGCCAGTTCATATATGACCAAACAGCAGCGATCGGATCGCTTGCGCGAAGAGCATTGCTCCATCCCCATGGCTCCCATGAAGCGAGAAGCATTACCACCAGGGTCGTGACAATGGCGGCTGGTGCAAGTCTGCGGATACGCCTTGCCCAGAATGCACCGAGATCAGCGGATCCGGTTCGATCGCTCTCTAATAGGAGGAGTGTCGTAATGAGGTACCCGCTAAGGGTGAAGAAGACTGAGACCCCTAGAAGCCCGCCGGTCCAAGTCTCCGGGGCAAAGTGGTAAGCCACAACAGCGAAGACGCAGACCGCGCGCAGTCCGTCGAGGGCAGGGCGATATGGCAAGAAGCGATGCCTCCCGGCAAGTAATTCGGTCTGCGTTGCCTCGCTCGAGACTGGACCCTCTGCGCCAACTGAAGGGTTATTAGTTGAAGGGGTTCTCTCCACGGGGCAGACGTTAGGGCGCGGGCACCCCCAAGCGGTCGCATCCCTAGGCGATCGGGATCGCCTATCGTCAGCACTTCACTCATGATCGGAGAACAAGGTTGAGTACCCCATACGAGCTAGCACGTAATCGAGTCGCTACCGGTGGTGACTCAATGTCTGAGGCCAGAGCCTTAGTCGAGTCGATGACTCTCGATGAGCGCCTTGCTTTGTTGGATGGCGGCTCGCCGTTCTGGGCAGGCATAACCGACATCGGGAACCTTGGCCACCACAAGAGACCCTTCCCGGCGATGGTGCTAGAGCGCCTCGGTATCCCTGGTTTCTATTTCAGCGATGGTCCGCGTGGAGCCGTAATCGGAGGCGCCACCGCGTACCCCGTGAGCATGGCTCGAGGAGCATCCTTTGATCTAGATCTCGAGGAGCGCATAGGAGCCGCCATCGGCAGAGAGATGCGCGCAACAGGAGCAGACCTCGGCGGATCGGTCTGCGTAAATCTGCTTCGCCATCCGGCATGGGGTCGCGCTCAGGAGACCTATGGCGAGGACCCGCACCACGTAGGGGAGATGGGTGCGGCACTAACGCGAGGCCTACAGACGCGGGTCATGGCAAACGTGAAGCATTTTGCAATGAACTCGATAGAGAACACTCGCTTCAAAGTTGACATCACCTGCGATGAGCGCACCCTCCATGAGGTCTACCTTCCGCATTTCCTTAGAATTATTGACGAGGGAATCGCTTCGGTGATGACTGCCTATAACTCAGTCAATGGTGAATGGTGTGGAGAGAACCACGCGCTCATTACAGAGATACTTCGCGGTGAGTGGGGTTTCGAAGGCTTCGTCGTCTCTGACTGGATCTTTGGCTTGCGCGATGGAGTCAAGTCTGTAAAGGCCGGTCTAGATGTCGAGATGCCTTACAGAATGATCCGGCATGCTCCGGTTGTAGCCGCCGTGGCGGATGGGAGTCTCGGCGTTGAGTTCGTAGATGCAGCCGTGGTGCGAACCCTCTCAACCATGCTGCGCTTTGGAGTGGGGGCAATGCCGGTTGAGCCGATTGAGGTACTTGCATGCGACGAGCATCGCGGCCTCTCGCTTGAGTCAGCGCGCAAGTCGGCTGTACTACTGCGCAATGAATTATTTGATGGTGCCCCTCTCCTGCCACTGGACCCGGGGGCGCTCGCTCGCCTCTGTGTATTGGGGCGATTCGCTGATGTTCGTAACCTTGGCGATGGGGGCTCTAGCGATGTGATGTCGCCAACCGTCGTCACTCCGTTTGCGGGCCTCTCCGCAGCGCTTGGGCACGTAGATGTGCGCACTGCTCCTGCCGACGATTTAGCAGCATCGGTAGCGCTGGCTGGAAAATCTGATGTTGCAGTGGTCATTGTTGGGTACGACAGACTCGACGAGGGGGAGTTCATCGGCGGTCCAAACGACAACGCCAATCTCGGTCACCTCATCCCGAAGCGCGACGACCCAGAGTTACTTGTGAAGTTTGAGGAGTTCGTTGCAGAGCACGAGTGGGAGATCCCAGAGGAGTTAGTAAAGAAGCCAGGGGCCGTGATGTTCTCAGTCGGCGGCGATCGCGTCTCGCTTCGACTCCCAGACGGCGATGTTGAGCTTCTAAGAGCAGTCGCCGCTGTGAATCCGCGCACAATCGCAGTGGTCATATCTGGTAGTGCAGTTCTAACGAGCGAGTGGGATCAAGAAATTCCAGCAATTCTGCAGCAGTGGTACTCGGGTATGGAGGGAGGCCATGCGCTAGCCGACATTCTCCTTGGCGCTGCCAACCCGAGTGGCCGGCTTCCGTTCGCGGTGCCAGCATCGGAGTCGGATCTCCCTCTGTTTGATCTTGAAGCGACTCAAGTGACATACGACGGCCTTCATGGTCAGTGGTTACTAGATCGCCGTGAAGTGCGTGCTGCGTACGCGTTTGGATTTGGGCTTTCGTATACGCACTTTGATCATGTTGGAGTAGCGGCGGAGGTTCGCGGTGAGGTGGTTGAGGTTAGGGCCACAACCTTCAATGCCGGAGTTCGTGATGGCGCAGATGTGGTGCAGGTATATGTGACTCCGCCAGACCCGGGGAGCGACCGCGCTATGCGTCGTCTCGGTGGTTTTGCGCGCGTTGAGGTTGCTGCTGGGGAGGCTGCTGAGGTGACCGTAGTCATTGGCCTTCGCAGTATCGCTTGGAGAGATGTGGATACGCACTCTTGGTACCTGCCCGCCGGTGAGTACCGCTTTGAGGTTGCACACAATGCAGGAGAGCAACGCCCACCTGGGGTCTCAATCTCGCTGCCAGAGATGCGCTGGGGTCGTTAAGAAAAAGAAATTAGTTAGTACCATCGCTCAGTATCCCGGTTCTTTAATCAAATAGTCCTCTAAT